>JAMOPE010000376.1 GCA_027064785.1 Geobacteraceae bacterium | reverse complement strand
ATGGCAGAAAAAATTCGTCGATCGGCAAAATATTTATCAATTTTTTTAAGCTGTAACATTTTCGGGTAACTCGGAATAAATATGAGGGAAAAAGCAATGATTGTTACGCTGCCACGTTATAACACAACACCCCGACAACAAAAAGTACCGAAAGAAAGGGCTCCGTATTTCACGAAGCCCTGTATCCCCACTACGATAATTTCTTAAAGAAGGAGAAAATCAACTGATTGCGTAACGAATCATATATTCTTCAACCAGCTCAGCGATCCTCTCCACCCCAAGGTGAGCATTGTTGATAATCAAGTGATACAACAGTGGATCGGTGATATTCCCATCGGCAAACCGGTGGATAAAATCATCACGCTGCTGTTGGTGAAGTCCGATATAGTTGATCGCATCTTCTTCATCCAACCGATGCACCTGCATAATTTTTTTAATTCTGAACTCTACCGGGGCAACCAGTCGTAAATTGATGCAGTTGGGTAAATCCTGCACAGCAAAAACGCTCCCCCGACCAACAAGCACGCAATGCCCACGCCGGGCAAACCCGCGCATCACCGAACGCATGTGGGAAAAAACTTCAGTCTCTTCGGCACGGCTTTTATCAAGAAACATCGAGAAGATAGCCTTAAGTGATGCCGGTGTGTCCTGAGATTTTTCTATCTGCTCAACCGAATAACCTGAAAGCTTTGCGACCTCTTCCAAAAGCTCCCGTCCAATAACAACCCACGGATCTCCGGCCACCCGGGAATTCAATCGCGCAACCAGTGCCTCTGCAACAGCCACCGCCTGACAGCCAAATTCCCGCGAAATGGTAAAGCATGGGGCCGGACTCCCCGGATCGACATTCATTTGCATTTTGTGCCACGCGTTGAGTTTTGCTTCTTGCTGAGGGGTCCATACAGATCGAATAACCATAAATAGTCTCCTTTCTGTGAAAAACGAAGAGGATGTTTAATCATTTAAATTATAGCTTAAAAATTGTAGACCTGCAGAATCATCACGAAATCAGTTGAAATTTCCTTTAAATTTGTTTCAGTTATGAACACAACGTTAAATACCAATACCCACAACGACAAGAATCTGTTATACTTCCAAGTTCGTTAACGGTTTTTCTGTGTCTCCGCAACGATTTGCGTTGAGGCTGATAAGCGATAGAACAAAATTTCAAGGGAATTGATTCAAGGGGGAATTGATTTCCGTTCACCACCCATTTATCCCCGAATTTTCTTTTATTGACCCCGCAGCTGCGGAGTGGTCTCCAGAAGAAATCGGGACGAGCCACGTGAAATAACGTGGACAGAAAGGTTTTACAACATGAGTAAGAAGATGCTGATCAATGCATCGCATCCGGAAGAAAACCGGGTTGCGATCGTTGTTGATGGAATTCTCAGCGAACTCGATATCGAGATCGCTGGACAGGAACAAAGCAAGGGCAACATTTATAAGGCAGTTGTCGTTCGAGTCGAAACCGGGCTGCAGGCCGCTTTTGTCGATTACGGAGCCGAAAAACTCGGTTTTCTCCAAATCGGGGAAATTCACCCCAAACTCTACCCCGCACAACAGGAAGATTCAAAGCGTCGACCACGCATTGCTGAAATTTTACAGCGTGGGCAGGAGATTCTTGTCCAGATCGTCAAAGAAGAGCGCGGCAATAAAGGGGCAGCTTTAACGACCCACCTCTCGATCCCAGGACGCTACATGGTCTTGATGCCCGACAGTACTACCAAAGGGGTCTCACGCAAAATCGGCCTTGATTCTGAGCGCCGCAAGCTGAAAAAGACCATGGCTGAACTCGAATTACCGGAACGGATGGGTTACATCGTCCGCACCGCTGGGATCGGTAAAGATAAAGAGGAATTGAAGCGCGATTTCGATTATCTGGTTCGTCTGTTCGAAGGGATTGTCTCCCGCAAGGATCAGATTAAGGCCCCGGCACAGCTCTATCAGGAATCGAATCTGGCAATTCGCTCTATTCGTGACTATTTCAGCACCGAGATGGATGAAGTTCTCGTCGACGATACAAAGGTTTTTCAGGACACCAAAGACTTTTTCTCATTGGTCATGCCGGAGCTGAAGCATCTGGTCAAGCGTCACCGCGAACGGCGGCCGATCTTCTCCCGTTATCAGATCGAAGAGCAAATCGAAGGTCTTTCCAAAAACCAGGCACAGCTCCCCTCCGGCGGCTCAATTGTTATCGATCAGACAGAAGCTCTGGTCGCCGTTGATGTCAACTCCGGGAAGATGTCGGGTGAAAGCGGCATTGAAGCAACCGCTTTTAAAACCAATATAGAAGCAGCTGTTGAGGTTGGACGCCAACTGCGTCTGCGCGACCTTGGCGGGCTGGTTGTCATCGATTTCATCGATATGCGTGACCGTAAAAATATCCGCGAAGTCGAACATGAACTGCGTAAAGCTCTGAAAGACGATAAAGCGAAAGTGTCCGTCGGGCGAATCAGTCAGTTTGGTTTAATGGAGATGAGCCGCCAGCGACTGAAACCGGTTTTAAGTGTCGGCGCCTACCTTGAGTGTCCTCACTGTAAGGGCCTCGGTCAGGTCAAAAGTGTTGAAGCACAGGCGATCGCCTTCCTTCGTCAGGCACATACTGCGGCAGCAAAGGGGCAGATCGGTCATATTGAAGCAAGTGTTCCTCTTGAAGTTGCCAACCACCTTCTCAATCAGAAACGTTCGACAATTACCGAACTTGAACGGCAGCTGAACCTTCAAATTTCATTGATCGGCTGTTGCGATTTGATCCCCGGAGAAATGAGGATTGAACTTCACAAACGGGAGAAGCAGCAGGACAATAGCCGTGAAATTATGCCGGTCTCTCACGATAATCAGATTGAAATGGCACTGGCTGCAGCACAACAGGGTGATCTTGAAACAGAAGCGAGTGAGGTCGTAGAAACTGCCGAGCAGGAAACCAACGAAGAACCGGCAGAGAAGACCAAGAAGCGGCGGCGGAGACGGCGGAAAAAACCGGCAGCAGCGACTCAGGAGCAGACAGATCAACAACCACAGGATGCCCCGGTAGATAGCGACTCATCCCAGCCTGAGGTTCAGCAACCAATCAGTGAGGAACAATCAGCGGCAGAAGCTCCAACTGAAGGGACTGTTCAGCCTGCTGATGAGACAAAAGAGACGACTGAGGACAAGCCGAAACCCCGCAGAAGGGGGAGACGCAGGTCTCCGGCTAAGAAGGTTGTGGAAGAAAAAGCAGCAGCGGATCTGCAAGTAGACAGTACAGACTCTACGACTACAGCACCACAGCCAACTGAGACAGTTCAACCTGAAGCGGTGAACAGCGAAGAGAAACCAAAGCGGAGACCACGTCGAAGTCCCCGTAAAGCTGCTCCAGCAAAAGAAGAAATGACAACAGAAACACCAAAAGCCCAAGAGGTCGCGACAGAAGGGACATCTCCAGAGCCAATAGCAGAAGAAAAACCTGCGGAGAAACCAAAACGCCGGACGCGAAGGGCACCAAAGAAAGCAGAAGAAAAAGAAGCTGACGAGCAAGAGACACCAGCATCCGACGGCAAAAGCACAGAAGAAAAACCTAAGCGGAGACCCCGCCGAACGACAAAGAAAACTGCGGAACCGGCAACCCCGGAAGGTGACACCATCCAGCAGGAATCACCTGAACCGGAAAAACCACAGCCCCGCAAACGGCGAACAACAAAAAAACCGGTGGAAAAACCACTGGAAACAATTGAGGGTAGCGAATCAACGCTCGAAACTGAAAACAAGCCGAAACGCCGGACACGCGGAACAACAAAGAAAAAAACCGGGGAGACTCCTGACAAAACAGAATCAGCACCTCAGGAAGAGATCACTCCCGCTGAAAAGCCGAAACGGCGAACTCGCCGGACTCCAGCGAAAAAGAAACCGGCTGAACCTGAATCAACTGCAGAATAACTAAAAAAAGGTCGGAATTTCACTTGGAATTCCGGCCTTTTTTCAATCAGTACGAGGTTAACAAGCGAGGGTTTCAAGAATCCCTTCAAGCGTGTTCAATGTCTGTTTCAAACGAGCCTCGGTCGCGGCTGTTTGCTGAGAATGACTGGCACTCTTTTCCAGCGCAATTTCCATTGCTTTACGACTGGCGACAATAGTTTTGTCAAGTTGCTCGGAAAGTTCAGCACCAAACTGACGAAAACTTTCATCAAGACCGCGCCGTAAAGCCCAGCCGATCTGTTCAACATTCTGATTCACCAATTTAAGAACTTCGGCACGTAAACGTGCGACGGTGCGTTTATGGCGAAACTTACGGGTGAGTAACTTTCGTGAAATCCGCTGTCCCAACGGGTCCATATCGGAAATAAATAGATCATGACTCCAACCGGACACTTCGAAAGCTGTATAACTTCGACCTGCTGATGGTGCATGATAGGGAATATCAAAAAGTTCTGCTGCCGTCTTGCGCACCTGCTCAATCAACTGATTGCTTCGTTGTTGATGGAGAGCAAGAAGCTCCGTCGCCTCTTCTTCAATTGTTGCTGTAATTTCACGAATAACCGGAGTAAAGAACATGGGGACATCCTCGACAACACTTTCACGCACCAGGCGTTCCAGTTCTTCTGTGTCGGAGATTGTCTTGATATAGTCTTCAACCGGACTGAGGATTACCTCTTTTGCCCGCTTTCGCAGGGCCTCAACCTCGTTGTTCAAGCGTTTGACAATCCGCTTCAAATCGCCATTCAGAACGTCTGCTGCAGCCTCTTTTTCCCGCTCAATAGCGGGCAAAGACTGGCGAAACTGCTGAATCCGCAGTTTCAACTCTGATTCCGGCAGCATCAACGCACTCAACGACAGCTTAAGCTGCATAATCGTGCCGTTAAGTTGATCACAAGTCCTCCGGCTCAGTGAAGCATGGAGAATCTGCTGTTTCTCCCGGGCAAAGAAATCGATCAGATTCTGTTCAACCTGCAGCATTCCGCTGTCTCTCCAGCCCTGCTGATCACCATTCTGCCGAGCATCAAGTCCCTTACGGGCTGAAATCGGTAGCACCTGAGGAACGCCATCACACAGAGGAGTCAGTTGATCAGCCAGAAACCGGAGGGATGCAATCCGTTCAGCCTCATCAAGAAAGTCGACTTTGTTCAATAAAAAGAATGTGCGTGGCAAGCGCTGTTGGATATCCTGGAGATACGTGAGCTCGACTTCGGTAATCGGCGGATCGGGAGAAACCAGAAAGAGAGCCGCATCACATTGGGGCAATATTTGATACGCCACCTCAGTATTGTGCTTGTGTGTCGAACCAATCCCGGGAGTATCAATCAGAACCACCCCCTGCTGTAATAATTCAGAAGGATGACTGATCTCAACGCGTGCAACTCTACGCTGATTCCTGGGATTTCCAGCTTCGGTCACATATTCGTTAAGAAAATCACTCAACGATTGCTCAGTGGCGGAATCAAAATGAATAGAAGCTTCATCCCCCTCAAAAGTCACCTGAACAGCAACCTGCTCACCGTGGCCAATAAAGGTCGGAATTGCAGTGACCGGCAAAATATCAGTTGGCAGCAGCTGAGTTCCCAGCAGAGCATTCAAGAGAGTACTTTTACCACGCTTAAACTGCCCCAGAACAGCAAGTCGAAACTGGCCGGCAGTCAGGCGTTCACGCAGAGATTCGAAATCGCAGAGGTGATCGGAATAATCTTCTCCCAGAAGAGAAACGGCTTCTCTCACATCATCCAGAAGACCCAGCAGGTCGTTCCGGCACTCCGACATTTCTGGAGTCGCTCCATCATTTAGCGGCTCATACATATTTTATTCCTTCAACCAAAAAAGGATTTTTATTTAAGAGGATACAGATCAGGAAAAGAGATCCCCGCTCAAATAGCGTTCACCAGAATCGGGAAGGATGACAACAATATTCTTTCCTGCAAATTCAGGCAAAACAGCAAGACGTGCAGCAGCAGCAGTCGCGGCTCCACATGAGATTCCGGAGATAATTCCCTCTTCACAGGTCAGACGCCGGGCAAAGTCGTAGGCTTCTTCATTGCTCACCTGCTCGACTCGATCAACCATATCAAGATCGAGGGTTTCGGGAATAAACCCGGCCCCGATCCCCTGGATTTTATGCGGCCCCGGCTGCAACATCTGTCCCGCTAGATACTGGCTGATCACCGGACTGGCAGCAGGTTCAACCGCCACACTCAGAATCGGCTTCCCCTTCGCCTGTTTAATATATTTTGAAATTCCGGAAATTGTTCCACCGGTCCCGACACCGGCGACAAGGACATCGATCTGTCCTTCGGTATCATCCCAGATTTCAGGGCCGGTTGTACGAAAGTGAATATCAGGATTCGCCGGATTTTTAAACTGATGTAACAACACAAAATGGGTGGGGTCTTTTTCAACCATCGCCTCTGCAGCACCAATAGCACCTGCCATTCCCTTGGCCCCAGGGGTCAGAATCAGTTTGGCACCAAATGCCATCAGAACTTTACGCCGCTCAACACTCATCGTTTCTGGCATTGTCAGGGTGATTGGAATCCCTTTTGCCGCGGCAACAAATGCGAGGGCAATGCCGGTATTCCCACTGGTCGGCTCAACAATCTCCATTCCGGGTTTAAGTATTCCCCGCTGCAGTGCATCTTCAATCATTGACGCCCCAATTCGGCATTTTACCGAATAAGCAGGGTTGCGTCCCTCAATCTTACCAAAAACGTTTGCCCCGCCCGGGACAATGATCCGATTCAACCTAACAAGGGGGGTATGCCCGATTGAAAGGGAATTATCAGCATAAATCTGCGCCATGAGTTAACTCCTGAGTCGCGTTATTTTCAATTCCCATTGAAATATAAGTTTCATATTTTTTCAGCCACATAATCAATATGTGAATTAAAATATAGGCTAACCCACCATCTCAGTCAACAAAGAGGGAAAGAAATGTCGAGACAAAGTGTCTTGCAGAAAGGGAGAATAAGGAACAGACGATAATCAGATCGAGGGAGGAGCCCATTTCCGGATAAGTCAGGTTGTGATTCAAGATTGCGGATTTCGAGTAAAGAATGAAAGCACGAAATGACTCTGTAGAGATTTTGAACATTTCAACTGCGAGCGGCTCGAAACATTCGTCTCCCCCGCATACCAGAATTTCTTCATAACATACAAAACGGCAAATACTGTTTTTGTCATCTACAATAAGAAGTGCCCAGCGATAATCACAGAATCAGTATTGCCAATCTATTTCAGTGGAAATACAAAGTGACAAAAAAGTTTAGAATTGGCTTAATGTGAAAAAGGTGAAAGAAAAAAGCTGCCATCCGGGATAATTTCCACAAAATGGCAGCTTTTTAAAACTTCTCAAACAATTAACGGTCTACTTCAACATTGGCGTCAGCTTCAACATTGGCATCAGCTTCAACATTGGCATCAGCTTCAACATTGGCATCAGCTTCAACATTGGCATCAGCTTCAACACTGGTGTCAGCATCAACACTGGCATCAGCCTGCTCCACATGA
>JAMOPE010000375.1 GCA_027064785.1 Geobacteraceae bacterium | reverse complement strand
CGTAACACCCGCGCAAAATCGAGTCCAATCTTGGGATAAACCTGAACCTGATTAATTCGCGGCAACCGATATTCTACCGGATCTTCAACGGTAATAATTTTTTTCTGGTCACTGTTCAGTTCGTTGAGAGCACCATAGAGGGTCGTCGTCTTACCGCTTCCTGTTGGGCCGGTCACCAGAACCAGACCATGCGGCTGATGGAGTTGCTGGCGAAAGCGGGGCAAAATTTCCGCAGGCATGCCGATCTGTTCCAACTGTAAAATTCCGCTCGACTGATCAAGCAGTCGCATAACCACCGATTCACCATACTGCAACGGCATGGTCGAAAGGCGGATATCGACGCTGCGCCCCTTGACGCGCACATTAAACCGGCCATCCTGCGGCAAGCGGCGCTCAGAGATATCGAGTCCGCAAACCAGTTTCAACCGTGACACCAGTGCCGAAGCGATCCGCTTTTCCTTCATCACCTGTTCGTGAAGAATCCCGTCGATCCGCTGGCGAATTCGCAACACTTTTTCGTCGGGTTCGATATGAATATCGGAAGCTCCCACCTGAATCGCATCCTCGAACAACGACTTCAACAAACGGACAACCGGAGCATCCTCGACATCGGTCTCAATCAGCAACTGCTCGAGGTTGCTGTCGCCCTGCGACAACTCCTCACCGAGTTCCTCAGCGATATTGACAATTTCCTGAGTCCGACGATAAACCGTATCGAGTGCCTTCAGGAGCTCCGATTCATAAACAACCGCAAGGCTGATCGGTCGCTTGAGGATCTTTGTCAATTCATCGTAAGCATAAATATCGGTGGGATCGGCAACCCCAACCAGCAAGCGGCCGTTCTCCTCGCCAAGGACAATCGCACGAAAGCGTCGGGCAGCCGTTTCGGGGAGCAAACGGACAACATCAGGATCGTAATTATAGTGTTTAAGATCAATGAATGGCAGCTGCAGTTGATTTGCAAGAAATTCGTGGAACTGTTGGGACGTGACCAACCCCAATTCAATCAGGGTATTTCCGAGCTTGCTCCCCGTTTTCTTCTGGGTCGCCAGAGCATTCATCAACTGTTCGTCGGTAATAACACCATTTTTGACCAGCAGATCACCGATCCTGATTTTCTGCCGTGGACCTGTTGCATGTTCAGTTGCCATCTAAAAACTCCTAATTTTCTCTCTCTACAATGCCTGCAAGCGGCCCTGAATATAGCTTTGTAAATCGGGGCGCAGTCCGGGCAGGCTCAATGCCTTCTGATAAGCATCACGAGATTCTTCACGATGTCCCGACTGCTCCAGAGATACTGCCATCCCCAGCCACCACAACGCTTCCTGTGGACGCAACTTAATCAACTGCGCATAAACAGCACTCGCAGGAGCATACTCCCCGACTCTTTGTAATGCGGCCGCCAGTAGCGCATGATATTCGAGATCATGAGCCATCATTGGAACCGGTGAAGACCGAAGCAGGTCAACTGCCTTACGGCCCCGTTGCTCCTGTAATAACTGTCGAGCATAGGTTTTACGAAGGACCGGAGATTCTGGTGTCAGGGATAATCCCTGCTGCAAAAACTCTTCAGCTTTGACGAATTTTCGCTGTTGCTGCAATAAAGACACTAACTGCAAACGGGCATCAAGGAACTCGGGATTAATAAGCAATGCCTGAATAAAACTCGCTTCAGCTTCAGCAATCTGTCCTGATCGCGACTGCTCCAAGCCAGCCCGGTACGCTTGTTTATCCCGTGCTACCACCGGAGTTTGTTTACTGGTTTTTGCCACAACCGGCTTACCCTCCTCGGTCTGTTTCTCCTTCATTTTTTCGACAAGCTGAGGCGCTGGTATGACGGCGTCAACAGTTTTCACCGGTTCTTCAACTAACTTGGAAGCGACAAAAGCTATCTGCAGCCGGAAATTTTGTTGAGAGGTCTCAAGCAACTGAGAACTTAGAATCCGGGTTTCCGGAACAAGATCAATCAATAAACGTAGCGATTCTTTTTGCGGGACAAGGCTGATTCTCTTAACCAGAGAATTCTCTGTCGACGGGATTTCAAACTCATCCCCAAGCTGGATTCCATCAAAACGGATCATAAGACCAGCATTTTCACCATCCTGTTCAACCAACTGATACTGTGGAAACTGGATAAATGAGAGATTTAATACTGTTTGTTCACCAGCCGTCGCAATTGACAGATGTGAAAGTTTTCCCAACGAGCTCGCCACCGGCGGCACTTCTGCTGATGAAGTAACAACAGAGGCACTTGGTGTATTCGGCATGGTCACGACACGGGGAACCTGCGGCTTGGTCGCAGCCTTTTCCACGTTACCACGCCGTGGAACAGATGGCTGTGCCACCGGGGCAGTTGTCAAAGAATCGAAGTGTTTCTTTTCTGAAAATATCCCTATTCCAAACCAGACAAGGGCGATCAGAACAAAAACCACTCCAACAGCAATAATTCCTTTTAGAGACCGTTGATTTTTTGTCACAACCGGAGCACCTTCATGGGCAGGAGAATCCTGTTGCTGTTCACGCTTTTCCAAATCACGCAACATATCGTTAATCAAGCTCATGACAGACGCCCTAATGCGAAAAAAGCCACAACAGCAATAATCGCAATCATGCCGGCTTCAAAAAAAAACGGTGGAAATAATCTTCTGGCTGTCCATTTCAAATCGGGGGTATCCCTGATCGCTAGAGCCATAAGTTTCCGGTCAACTCGCCGAACACCCTTTCCGTAAGCAACCAGAAACGATTTGTGCGCCAAAAGATTGATCAGGCGCGGTACACCCCTGCTCGCTTTATACAGTAATTTTACAGCGCCATAAGTAAAAGGGCTGATCCCCTGATACCCGGCAATCCGCAAACGGTGATCCAGATAGGCTGCGAGTTCCTGCTGATGGAGTGAGGTCAGAACATAGGAAAATGTTATTCGTTGTCTCAACTGGCGAAGATTATCTTCTGCCAGTCGCTGATCAAATTCGGGCTGGGCAAAGAAAAAAATATGCAGAAGTTTCTCTTTTTCTGTCTCCAGGTTGCTGAGTAAACGCAATGCTTCAAGACTTCGATGAGGCATCACCTGCGCTTCATCAATCAGAACAACGAGTTTGCGGTTTTCCTTGCGCAACTCAACCAGTTTGGAGAAAATTCCCTGACTCAGTTGCTGCAGTGATGCATTGTCGGGAAGATCGAGCTGTAAATCGTGACTGATTGCTTGATATAATTCCAGCGGCGTTAACAGCGGATTAGGGAGGTAAGCCGTTGCACAATCTTTTTTTAAAGTTTTCAGGAGCTGCCGACACAAAAGGGTCTTCCCCGTTCCAACTTCCCCGGTCACACGGACAAAACCCTCACCGTTTTCCAACGCAACCAGCAGGACATTGAGAGCTTCCTGATGCCCGTGATAGCGATAAAAATAGTCTGTATCCGGAGTCAGAGAAAACGGTTTCTCCCTGAGGCCGAAAAACTGCTTATACATACAACCAGACCGTTCGGTTAAAATGTTCGCCAGTCTTGCTTTAACTCGGGAGACAGCCGCTTCATCCGCTGCCGTGACATATCAATATTTCGTTGCCAATCAGCGGGACTGCCAATGACCTGAGGACGCAGAAGAATCACCAGTTCACTTTTACGTGATCGTAGTTGAGAATGGCGAAAAAGGCTGCCGATTCCCGGAAGATCACCCAGTATCGGAATTCCAACATCTTTGTTGTCATTATATTCCTGCATTAAGCCGCCAATCACGACCAGCTGACCGCTATGGGCAAAAACAACACTGTCAGTTTCACGAATGGTACTGTACGCCAGTGGGAGGCTTTGACTCTCGCCAAAAGCTTTGATCTGCTTGTATTGATCGGTGACTTCACTGATGGCAGGATGAATATGAAGAGTAATCTGACCATCAGAATCGATCTGTGGAGTCACATCAAGGGCAATTCCCGAAAAGAACGGGGTAAAAGTAATGTCATTCGAGGTCGTTGTCGTGGTCCCGGTATTTGTATCACTTGAAATATCGGTTACAAAATATTCATCGGAACCAACCTTAATAACGGCTTTCTGGTTATTGATCGTCGAAATGCGCGGGCTGGAAAGGACCTGAACATCCCCCTGACTCTCGAGAAGTTCGACAAATCCCTGAAAATCGTTAAAATTCAAAGCAAGACTGAACACGCCACCAAAAGCGGAGGAAGCAACTTCGGCGGGAAGAGATCCACCGGGAGTCAGATTTCCCGTTCTTCCGGCAGTATCAGAATAGCCGTTGGTAAAAATTGAACCACCACCAGTCTGGCCGGCCAAAGCACCATTTCCGCTTGCCGAATCGGCTAACATCGCCCAGTTGATTCCACTTTGGAAACCATCGGATAGCCGAACCTCAACAATTTTCGCTTCAATAATGACCTGACGCTGAATATTCGACTGAACCGTCTTTAGATAGCTTTCAACCAGTCTTAATTCCTCTGCCATCGCCACAACAACGATCATGCTGGCCTGTGGCTGAACAACGACTCTGCGCCCTCCTTCACTCCCGATCAAGCTCAGAATTGCAGTCCGCAATTCACCCCAGAAATCAGCGGTTGATTCAGTATCTATCTGACTTCCCACTGTCGATTCACCGGAGCTGCTGCCGTTATCATTATCATTATTGTTATCGCTATTGCTATCCGAAGTATCCGACTGCGTCACCTGTCCCGAATTGACACGTGTTTGCGACATCCCTTTACGGATAAGATTGAGATAATTCACTTGGAACGTTCGAGCCTGTAAACCGGCAGGCATCACCTGATAAATATTTCCCGTCATAAAATAAGGGTAGCCGTAAACATTATGAATCACATTCAAAACTTCATCGATTGTCGTATTTTTTAAATCAACGCTGATTGTCCCGGTCACTTCAGGATGGACAACCATATTAACTGAGCTTCCCTCAACCAGACTCATAAAGAAGTCACGGGCAGGGACTTCACTGGCAGCAATATTGAATCGGGGTTCCTGCGGCAAAGCAGAGTCAGCCATCGAACCAGCCGCAGAAGGAATCAACGCCTGACTGATTTCAGGAGGTAATGGGGGAGGCGGTTCAGCTTTCACCGGTGGAGCAGAGGGTTCTTCCAATACTTTGTCGATTTGTTCCATCGGAGTTCCACCGCGGGGGGGAGGAGCACAGCCAGCAACAATCAGCAGGCAAATCATGACGGTCAGGAATCTCCGGCACAAATGAATTGACGACAATTTCACAGCTTGCTCCCTTTCTTGATGTTACTCTTCGTGGATATCTTTTTTAAGCCAGTACCCGTCCGACGCAAGGTGCGTTTTCCCAATTTCCCTCGCAATTCAACATAATTCGGACAAATTCGAATCAGTTTATAACCATTGATCTTATCCCCCTGCTGTAATGATTTTCCATTGATCACTGCAACGGAACGTTGTTCAGATATCAGGACTGCGGTCAGCTGGAGTGCTTCTTTGACGGGCTGATCAACTTTTCTAACCGGGTTCACTGTTCCGGGAGCACCGCGTAATGGACGCATTGGATCAACCAGTTGCTCGCTCTGAGCAACCGCACAGGTCGCAATCCCGCAAAGCAGGACGACCAGTAAAATAACAATCATGTTTCTAACCACCGATCCAGCCCTCCGTTAAACTCAGGGTGTACACCTGCAGCCGAACCCTTGCCCGTGGATAGGTCTCAGTTTCGACGTCAACCTCTTCCCAGACCAAAGAGCGTGGAAGATCTTCCAGTTGCTGCAAATACTTCAATAGGGTCAAATAGTCCCCCGAAAACTCCAGGCGCAACCGATGGCGATAAAGTTTCGGCTGAACAGTTTTGTCGTTTTCATTATCTCCAATTTTCAACTCTTCCGGAGGAAGATTCTCAAGGGAAATCAGTTTCAACTTTTTTTGCTGGGTGAGTAAATCTTTGAGAAACCCCGACATTTCCCGGGGAGGAACCAACGTTACAATATTTGTTTGTAACTTTTGGTTCAGAGTTGCGATCTCCTGTTCAAGAGCAGCGACCCTCTCCCGATTGGCTTTATCGGGGTCGTCAGCACGGCGCGCTTCAACTTCGGCACTGCGGACCATCAAGTCTGCAATATCAACCTGTAACTGTGAAACTTCACTGTGAGCGCGCTTACGTTGAAGAGAATTGGGCTCCAGAACCAAAAGGTTCAGCAGAAACACCAGAACAATAACGACACAGACGAGCAGGACAATCCGCTCACGCTTGGGACGCTCATCATACCAGCTGAACAGGGGCCACGATTGACGACTCATTATTTCACCCTCCCGCCGGAATCGAGTTCAAAATTAATGATATCGCCCTGTTCTTCAAGTCGATTTAAGGACAATCGAGAGAAAACCTGCCCCCCGAAAATGTTTTTTTCTCCCAATAATTTCAAATATTCGGGAATCTGTTCTGGCTTGAGAGCACTTCCGGCAAGGCGAAGTTCATCCCCCCGCTGGAGAAACGTCACCTTACGCAACCAGAGACCTTTTTGCGGATAACGGGCTAATCCTTTCAGAGACGCCAGAATGGTCCCATTATTACCCATCTCCTGCTTTTTGAAATAATCGAGAGCCATCCGTAAACCGGCGACTTTCTGCTCAAACCGTGCCACCTGCTCCTGAAGCAGTTGATTCGGCTGACGCGGAGGAAACTTTTCTTCAAGTTCACTCACCTGCTGACTAAGAACCTGCTGTTGCTGGCGCAGTTGCCTGGCTTGCTGCTGGACAGTATGTGCCCCCTGGTAACTCATATAACCGACAAATGCCAACCCGATGATCAGCAACAGAAGAAACACCCCAACCTGACGGCTTTGAAACGGCTCCGGCTTGTCAATTAAGACGTCTTGATAAAGATTGATCTGTTGCCGCATCAGTTGTTCTCCTGCCTTAATGCACCGCCAATCGCCATCAGTTGACGATTTAGATCCAATTGTTCACTTCCTTCGGGAACAGTTAAAACACCGGAAAAACTAAACGATTCCACCCGGGAGGAAAGATAGTCGTTCAGGTAGTTAACGACTGCCGGGATCTCCTGCTGAGTTTGAGCAACCAGTAATCGGGAAACCATCGGGAGCTGAAAAGTACTCTCGCAGTAATCGAATGATCGTTGAATTTCAAGAATTATTGAGTCTAGCTTTTCCGTCAGCAGCTCGACCTCACCTTCTGCATAGGGAATCAGATCATCCATGCCACTTGACAACCAACGCACCAGATATAGAACACCATCCCGAACGATCACCAGAACCCCGGTTCGTTCTAATAGCAACAAAACAGCCAGACCACGGTCATCGTCCTTAAATAAGTCGCAGACATTCCGCAGAGCAAATTCTGGAATATCAATTGCATTGAGGGACAGTTCACTCGCTTCGATCATCTCTATCCGCTCACGCAGGAGTTTCTGCTGTGCCGATACAACATAAGTCAAAGGGCGTTTTTCACTCCCGAATGGAGACACCTCAAATAGATCAAGAACGGCTTCTTCCGGGGGATAATCAATACGATCGCGAATCTGCCACCGT
>JAMOPE010000374.1 GCA_027064785.1 Geobacteraceae bacterium | reverse complement strand
AAGGTGCAGAATAAACTGCAACTCGCCATGGCCAGTTTGCCCGATGTGGTGCAACGCTCCGGGGTCAAAGTGAGTAAGTCGACCAAAAACTACCTGATCATCATCGCCTTAATTTCAGAAGATGGCAGCATGGACGGCAATGACCTGCGCGATTATGGCCAGTCCAATCTGGAAAAAATTCTTTCTCGCGTACCCGGAGTCGGTGAAGTTGAAAGTTTTGGCACTCAACACGCAATCCGTGTGTGGACCGATCCCGATAAATTAATCAGTTACAACTTGACCATGGAAGACGTCATTATGGCGTTGCGGTCTTATAATGTCGAGGTCTCGGCCGGGCAGTTCGGCGGTGCTCCAGCAACCGCCGGTCAGCGCTTGAATGCTTCCATTATCGTCCAGCACCTGTTGCAAACTCCCGAGCAATTTTCCGCTATCCCCATCCGCACCAACCCCGACGGTTCGGTAGTGCGGATTAAAGATATCGGTACTGTTAGGATGGGAACCGAACGTTCCGATATTATTGCCGATTACAATGGCAAACCTGCTGCTGCCATGGCGATTCGTCAGGCTGCCGGCGCCAATGCCCTCGATACTGCCAATGCTATCAAGCAGAAGATGGAGGAGATGAGTCAGTACTTTCCGCCGGGACTGAAGGTGGTCTACCCTTACGATACTACCCCGTTTACCAAGGTGGCTATCGAGGAGGTGGTCAAAACCTTAGCCGAGGCAGTCTTGCTGGTTTTTGTCATTATGTACCTGTTTATGGGGACCTTTCGTGCCACGCTGATCCCGACTATTGCGGTGCCGGTGGTACTTTTGGGCACCTTTGGGGTCTTAGGATTATTCGGTTTTTCCATCAACATGTTGACCATGTTTGGCATGGTGTTGGCTATCGGTCTGCTGGTTGATGATGCCATCGTCGTCGTGGAAAACGTCGAACGACTGATGGCTGAAGAGGGGCTTTCGCCACGTGACGCTGCCGCCAAGTCGATGGAAGAGATCACCAGTGCCCTGATCGGCATCGGACTGGTGCTGTCCGCAGTCTTCGGACCGATGGCGTTCTTCCCCGGTTCCACCGGGGTTATCTATCGGCAGTTTTCGGTCACAGTTATCTCCTCTATGCTGCTATCAGTGGTTGTTGCTCTGGTTTTGACTCCGGTCCTCTGTGCCACGATGCTCAAGCCAATTCCTAAGGGGCATCAACCTGCCGATGGAGCGGTACGGTTTTTACAGCCATTCTTCCGCTGGTTTGACCGCGTTTTTTCCCGCATCCGCGACCTCTATGTACGGCTGGTTGGGCGGGTCCTGGCTAAAAAATTACGCTATATTGCGATATTTGTAGCGATTGTCATCTGCATGGGCTACCTGTTCCAACAGATGCCAACCGGCTATATCCCCGCTGAGGATCAGGGAATTGTCCTGATTCAAGCCGTATTACCCCCAGGGGCTACTGTGGAGCAGACTAAGGCGGTTATGGCAAAAGTTCGCAACCATTTGCAGCAGACAGAGCAAGAGACGATGGAATCTTTTATGTCTGTCGCCGGAATCAGTTTCGGTGGTCAGGGACAAAATGTCGGTCTCGGTTTTATCAGACTAAAAGATTGGAAATTGCGTCAGCGCCCCGATTTGAAGATTGAGGCAATAACCGGTCGTACCATGAAGTTTTGCTCCCAGATTAAGGAGGCGATGGTCTTTGCTTTTCCACCTCCATCGATTATCGAACTCGGCAATGCCACCGGCTTTGATCTGCAGTTACTCGACCGTGGCGGCTTAGGTCACGACAAATTAATGGCAGCACGTAATCAATTCCTCGGCATGGCGGCACAGGATCCACGTTTGATTCGGGTGCGCCCCAACGGCCTTGAAGATGCGCCAGAATATCATGTTGATATTGATTGGGACAAAGCCGGTGCTCTGGGTATCCCGATAACTGCCATCCATAATACCATCTCTTCCGCCTTTGGTAGTGCCTATGTTAATGATTTTATTGAGGCAGGACGGGTAAAAAAAGTCTATGCCCAATTTGATGCCCATTTCCGCATGTTACCCAAAGATTTACACAAGATCTACGTGCGCAACAATGTCGGCAAGATGGTTCCGTTTTCCTCTTTCGCCAAGGGGCGTTGGACCACGGGTTCTCCCAAACTGGAACGCTTCAACGCCTCTCCATCGATTAATATTTGGGGTGAACCTGCGCCCGGGTACAGTTCCGGTGAGGCGATGGCGGCCGCGGAAGAGATTATCGCCAAGTTACCGCCGGGGATCGGTTACGACTGGAATGGGCTCTCCTATCAGGAACGGCAAGGCGGCTCTCAAGCACCATTGCTCTATGCATTTTCAATTTTCGCCATTTTTCTCTGCCTGGCGGCACTGTATGAGAGTTGGCCAATCCCCATTGCCATTCTGCTAACTTTGCCCCTCGGCGTTATTGGCGGGGTGATTGCATCAGGCCAGCGGGGGATGCCCAATGATGTTTATTTCCAGATCGGTTTGCTGATTACTTTAGGTCTGACGACCAAGAATGCCATACTGATTGTCCAGTTTGCCCGGGCCAAGGTTGATGAAGGTCTCGGATTGGCCGATGCCACGCTGGAAGCATGCAAGCTACGTCTGCGCCCGATCGTCATGACCTCCCTGGCCTTCGGCTTTGGTGTTCTGCCGCTGGCGCTGGCAACCGGGGCTGGTTCTGGAGCTCAGAGAGCCATTGGCACCGGCGTCGTTGGTGGCGTCGTGGCTTCCACCCTATTGGTCATTATCTTTGCACCGCTCTTTTACGTGATGATCTATAAGGCGATGGGTAAACATAGAAAGAGTGTAACCATGAAGTATGTTGAGAAAAACACAACGGGAGATAAAACAAATGAATAGACTATTATTATTTTTGCTGGCGGGGGGGTGTTTGATCATAAGCGGCTGCTCCCTGGCTCCAAAATACGTGCAGCCCGTTGCCCCGGTCCCAGACCAGTTGCCACAAGGGGAGGCTTATCAAGAGAGCCAGCCGACAGCGGGAGCTATCAACATTCCGGAACTCTCGTGGCATGATTTTTTTGCTGACGAACAGCTACAAGCCATCATTGATATGGCTTTGGAGAACAACCGCGACCTGCGTCTTGCCGCTTTGAATGTTGAGCGGGCACGCGCCATGTATGGCATTCAGAGAGCCGAACTCTACCCGGCAGTCAATGCTGCGGGTAGCGGAGGAAAGCAGCAACGTTCCACAGACCTGATTGGTCCCGGTGAACCGCGCACGGTAGAGCAGTATGGGGTCAACCTGGGAATAGCCGCCTGGGAGATCGACCTCTTTGGGCGGATACGCAGTCTCAAAGACCAAGCTCTCGAAGCCTATCTGGCAACCGATGAAGCACGGCGTGGTGCTCAAATTGCGTTAGTCTCTGAGGTGGCCCGGGTCTACCTGACCCTTGCCGCTGATCGGGAAAATCAGCAACTGGCACAATCGACCTTTGAAACCCAGCAACAGGCATATCAATTAGTACAAAATCTTTTTGACGCTGGGCTCTCAACTGAACTTGATTTGCGGCGAGCCCAAATTCCGGTGGAGGCAGCGCGGGGAGATGTCGCTCGGGCAACACAACGGGTTGCACAGGATAAGAATGCCCTTAACCTGCTGGCCGGATCCCCTGTGGCGGAAGAGTTGTTACCGGCTGATCTCAACAGTATCGTGTCACCGCAGGAACTTTCTCCCGGTTTGTCTTCTGAGGTTCTTTTAGCCCGACCCGATATTGTCGCAGCAGAACATCGACTCAAGGGAGCCTATGCCTTTATTGGTGCAGCAAGAGCTGCATTTTTCCCCCGCATTTCTCTGACCACGTCAATCGGAACAGCGAGTAATGAACTCTCCGGTCTCTTCGGTTCCGGAACTGACACCTGGAATTTTGCACCACAGATCGCTATGCCGATTTTTGATGCCCGTACCTGGGCAGCCTACCGGGTCAGCAAAGCCGATCGGGATATTATCCTGGCCCAATATGAAAAAACTATTCAGACCGCATTCCGGGAGGTTGCCGATTCCCTTGCCGTACAGGGAACCATCGATCAGCAGGTCATGGCACAACAGGCTCTTGCCAATGCCACCGCTGAAACCTATCGCCTTTCTACAGAGCGTTACAACCAGGGAATCGACAGTTACCTTGGTGTTCTTGACGCACAGCGGTCACAATTTGCCGCACAGCAAGGGTTAGTGGCTCTGCGCTTGGCAAAGCTAGCCAATCGGGTAAGGCTCTACGCTGTATTGGGGGGAGGAGGTCTCGTTGATTAAGAGACCCCGGCAAAAATGAAGCATCCAAATCAGCTGTTTAAGGAATTGACTCAACCCTGCTAACTGCTTGGTTTTCGGACTTAACTTTGAGAGTGCCAACGATGCAAGATGACACCAAAGAAAAACTGCTCAATCATGCTGAACGGTTGTTTGCCGAAAAGGGCATTGCCGCGACATCGATCCGGGATTTGACCCAAGCCACCGGAGTCAACATTGCCTCTGTCAATTACCATTTTGGTTCTAAGCGCGGTTTAGTTGATCAGGTCCTCGAACGTCGAATCATTCCACTAAATCAAGCCCGGACAGAACGTTTACAGCTGGTTCTTAAAACTGCCGCTGTCGCAGGGGAAAGGCCATTAACCGAAGATCTGTTGCGCGCTCTGATTGAGCCGACCTTTGAATTTGCGGCAACCCTGCCTGAAAGTCGATACTTTCTCGAAATGGTCAGTCGGGCTATGAGTGGACCGGACGCACAGGTCAGGGATATTTTTCTACAACATTTTAAGCCCCTGTTTCAGCTCGTTTATGCTGCCATGCACAAAGCTCTTCCCGAACTACCACACGCAGTCCTTCTCATGCGACTCCATTTTTCAGTCGGAGCACTCCACTCTTCTATGCAGATGATCGGGGAGCAAGAACCCTTATTGGGGGCGCAAATGGAGACCGGTAATTCTTCTGCAATAGTTGAAATGTTGCTGCCCTTTCTTTCAAGTGGAATGCAGGCTCCCTATACCGTGTGAGGACTCCCATGAAGCCACGTGTCGGACATATTCAATTTCTCAACAGTCTCCCCTTATACCATTTTCTGGTGCAAAAACAGGTGGTTCTTAATATTGATCTGTTCAAGGATAATCCGAGGACGCTGTGTCGTCGCCTGCTGGCGGGGGAACTGGATATCAGCCCGGTTCCGGCTATTGAATATGCCCGGAACGCTGAGCAACTTTTACTCCTCCCCGACCTGAGTATCGCTTCAGATGGTCTGGTCATGAGTATCAGCCTGATCAGTAAGGTTCCGATTCAGGAACTTGACGGAAAAACGGTTGCCTTGACCAATACCTCAGCAACCTCGCAAGTATTGGCTAAAATCATTCTGAAAGAGAAATACGGACTGTCACCGCAATACTTCGACTGTCCACCCGATCTGCCACAGATGTTTCGTGAAGCCGATGCCGCGCTGTTAATTGGTGATGATGCCCTGCGGGCGACCTACCAGGCCGGTGAGTACTATCAGTATGATCTCGGCCTGGAGTGGAAGAATCTCACGGGTGAAAAAATGGTCTATGCGGTCTGGTGCACCACTCGCTCCTACGCCGCAGAGCATCCGGATAGAGTGAGGCGAGTCTGGCAATCTTTTCAGAATTCCATGCAGATGAGTCTGGAAAACTATAGTGACGTTGCCAAGGCTGCGGCTCCCTGGACCAGCTTTTCCCAGAATTTTCTGGAGAAGTATTTTCGGAGCTTAAAGTTTGGTTTTGATGCCCCTTACCAGTACGGATTTCGGCTATACTTAAAGAAAGCGCAGGAAATCGGAGAGCTTGATAGCGTTCCGACACTCGAATTCGTCAACGATCTAGTTTGACTCCTGTCTCCTGTTGAAATCGTTGGCGGGGGACGATGAAAATTGTCAGCCATGACGAAATAAGGGGATATAGATGAACACTCCAATCAATAAGTTCCATTCTGCGTTATCTCTTACACCTCACCCTGAGTGGACAGCTTCAGGAGGACTGCTATGAAAAACCGAAAAACAATCATTGTGCTGGTCATAGTATTGGTCGGAGCAGCAGTGACCGCCTGGTGGCTTTGGGGCCGTCAGGAACCACTGTCCACGGGTCTCATTCAGGCCAACGGCCGCATCGAGGGCGATCACTACACCGTTGCCAGCAAAGTGGCCGGTCGCATTGTCCGCTTACTAGCACGTGAAGGGGACACGGTAAGAATAGGTCAAACCCTGCTTAAGCTGGATGATGTTCAAATACAGGCCCGAGTCGAACAGGCCCAGGCGGCAGTCGCAGCGTCAAAGGCACAACTCAAAGCAGCGCGAACCGATCTGTCCACGTTAAAGAAAACAGTTCCGCTGGAAATAGCTACCGCCGGGGCGGGGGTTATCCACGCTGAAGCGGTTCTGGGGGCAACAAAGGTAAAACTTGAGCAGGCCGACCAGGATGCACAGCGTTACAGAACATTGGTCAAGACACATGCAGTATCCAAGCAAGCAAGTGAACATACAGATCTTCAACTCAGGGTCGCCAAAGAAGATTATACTGTCGCTCAGGCGGCATTGACTCAGGCTAAAAAGCAGTTGTCCGTAGCCGATTTGGGCTGGGAGCGGATCAAGACCATGGCAAGTCGGGTATCCGCCATGGAGGCGCAGTTGCATCAGGCACAGGCGGCTCTGGCCGAGGCACAAAGCGTACTCGAAGACCTGACCATCTATGCTCCGGCAACTGGAATGATCACCACCCGGATAGTTGATAGCGGCGAGGTGATTGTCGCCGGCAGTCCCCTCCTCGATATTGTCGATCTGGATCGTCTTTATCTCAAGTGTTATGTGCCGGAAAAACAGATCGGTAAGGTACGGCTGGGGCTACCTGCCCAAATCTATACCGATGCCTTTCCCGACACCCCCTTTCCCGCTACGGTGCGTTATATCTCTTCCACGGCGGAATTTACCCCTAAAGAGGTTCAGACCCCGGATGAACGGGTCAAATTAATTTACGCGGTTAAACTCTACCTCGATGAAAACCCGAAGCAACGTCTGACGCCGGGGCTGCCGGCTGACGCGGTCATTCGCTGGCAGGAGGATGCGCCATGGGCGAAGCCGCACTGGTAGCGAAAACGCCACCGGCTGAAGTTGCCCGGGTGCAAGCTTTTCACAAACGCTATCGCAAGCATGTGGCGGTAGATGGCGTGGATCTGAGCATTCATCCCGGTGAGATTTATGGTCTGATCGGTCCGGACGGCGCCGGTAAAAGTTCTCTGATGAAAGCCATCGCCGGCGTCCTCTCTTTCGAGGGCGGCGAGGTGCAGGTGTTCGGCATCAAGATCGATTCCGAAGCAGCGGCGGAGAAGATCAAGGGGCGGATCGGTTTTATGCCCCAGGGGTTGGGGCTCAATCTCTACGCGGAACTGTCGGTGGAAGAAAATATCGATTTCTTCGCTCAGCTACGCGAGGTACCACCTGAGTTGCTGGTGCAGCGTAAGCGCCAACTCTTGGCTATGACGCGGCTGGAAGAGT
>JAMOPE010000373.1 GCA_027064785.1 Geobacteraceae bacterium | reverse complement strand
GTCGGTCACACTGTCCCCTTCCCTCAGAATACGGTCATTCAACTGCACCAGACTGGCACTGGATTGATCACGGTTAAATGCGTGAAGCGACATCTTTAGAGTTGGAAGCCGTTTTTGAATCGACAGGGGAAGTTGGGAGAGAAGATAAACTTTCTTTTCGTTACGTGGAACCGGCAGTGATTTTACGGCTCGTTGAGGTTTGGTGGGTACCGACTGCAAGCTACGCGTTTCGCTGACCCGATCGTCCTGCTTAACCGGAGCAGAAACTGCTGCTGGAATTGTATGATCAGTCGCCACATTCTTTTGGGACGCTGAAACCAGTTGTTCTTTTAATTCCGTTGACGGCGATGCCGACTGCCACGGAGAGAAAAACCATAACAACGCAGCAATATTGACCAGCAGCAGAATCAAAAAACCGATTCCCCGGAAACGCGAGGATTTCCCCTTCCCCGGGGCCGGTTCGTGAACCGTGCGAATGACTCGACCGTTTTTCTTTTGTTGCTGTTTTTCCGATTTTTTTAAGGCTTCAAGGATAAATGACATGCGCGTTATCCATTATTTTGTTTATTCATATCGGCAGTCGACTCGATTTTATGCGCCGGTTGCTGTTTTTCCATAATGACTGCAGGCTGTCGGAATAATTGAAACAGAAACACAACACCACAAATAAAAATTAAACTGAGGAGAGCCACGACGCTCCATTGCCAGAAACGGTTGGAGGGTTCGCCTGGCTGACTTTTTTTACCGAAGACTTCACCGGCCGCTTCACCCAGCAATGCCGGGCTGACAAGATTCTCCCCTTTGACATAGGCACCCAATAATGCCCGGTCACACAACAGGTTAATCAAACGGGGCACCCCACCGGTCAAAGTATAGAGTTTAGCAATTGTTTTGACCGGGAAAAGCGGTCGTTCAACCCCGGCAACCGCCAGTCGATGGGTCAGATACCCTTCGAGTTCATCTTTAGACAGAGGCTCCAAGTGATAACGTGCTGTCACCCGCTGCGATAGCTGGCGTAGTTCAGGTTGATTGAGTAAACGATTCAGTTCCGGCTGACCAAGCATCACAACCTGAAGCAGTTTGCGTTTATCGGTCTCCAGATTTGTCAGTAAACGAATCTGTTCCAGAACATCAATACTCAGGTTCTGAGCTTCATCGATAATCAGAACTGTCCGTTTGCCTTCGGTGTGTGCTTTAAGCAAATAGAGATTGATCCGGTCGATGAAAATTTTAACGCTGTGATTATTGGCGGGGTAAGCAATTTCCAGCTCATCGCAAATCGTTGCCAGCAATTCAACAACGCTCAGCTTTGGATTGAGGATAAAAGCAATTTCAGAATTATCGGGAATTTGTCCAAGCAGACACCGGCAAACGGTCGTCTTCCCCGTCCCCACTTCACCCGTCAGCAGGACAAAACCGCTGTCGGCTTTCATCCCGTAGATCAGGTGGGCAAGAGCCTCGCGGTGTCGACCACTCATGTAGAGGAACTGAGGGTCTGGAGCAATGGAAAAGGGTTCTTCTTTCAGGCCGAAATACTCTTTATACATAAAGTTCTACAGATTCCGTGATGGCAACATGAAACTTTCAACGACTGACCTGCGATGGCCCTTCCAGAAACAGAAGAGACAGCAATCGATATAACATAAATCACCACTCCCGGTCAGCCTAAACCTCGGTGGACGCAGTAATTCCGGGGACAATAAACCAGGCACTGCTGACGAGGAGGGAAACCGTCACAAAGACCGGAGTGTAACCAATCCACAGGATCAGTCCACCTGCAACCAGCGGAAATAATGCCGTCGTTAGGCTCATCGCACCGACAATCCCTTTGTGAAGAGCGCGATTGGTATTTGTTGTAATCTCAATTAACAAACCGTCAAAAGCAATTTTTCGCGCTGAGATCGCCACCCCCATCAGAAAGAAAACTCCGAGAAAAATGGGTAGCGGAACTCCCGAAAGAGCAAGGACCAGCAATGGCAATAGCGTCCCGCAAACAATGCACCCCCGTACAACCGTCGCAAAACCATAGCGTTTGACAAATCGCCCCCAGAAAAAACTCGACAGGATCATCCCGCCAATCTGGACCATCAGATAATTTCCGACCTGTGCTCCGCTCAATCCATACTGGTGACTGGCAAAAGCAATATAAAATGGCATCAGTGTCAATCCGAAACCGGTCAGATTAATCAGAATAATATAGCGACGCAAAGAAGGATTTTGACGCAAGTGCTGCGGAATCGCCTGCAAAACTTTAAAGAAGGAATGAACTTCACGGCTCGGTTGAATTTCGGGTTCATCAAGAGCCCAGAAGCCAAAGGACGCTACAAACAGCAGTCCCGATGCTAGTGCAAACATCCAGACATAATTATAGGGATAGACAAAGTGACCGAGAATCCAGCGTGATGCCGGGGCCGTCATTAAGAAAGCGCTGCTGGTTAGAATTTGACGGTTCACAAAGAACCGACCACGCTGCTCAACCGCGAGAGACTTCCCCAGAATATCGGTATAAGACACCCCGGCAAAGGTCCCCGACAGTGCAAAAACAAACATCAGGACAAAAACACTGACGATAAGGGTCTGTGACGAAATGACATCACTGAATGAAAGGATAACTGAGACAACGGCAAGAGCGGTCACCCGCAATCCAACCCCCAGCAGCAAAAAGCCCCGTTTACGTGGGCGCAGATGGAGATAACTGGCAAACAGCAACTGACCGATAATCGGTGTCCCCACCATAATTGCCGTCAACAGTCCGATCAGAAATGTCCCGCCACCAACTTTGACTACCAGAGAGGGCAAAACTGTATTGATCTCGGTAAAGGCTGCCGTTAACGCAAAGAATGCAGCATGCCAGAGAAAAGCATAATAATTACGCTGTGATTTATCCATAGTTGAGTCTTCTTGAGAAAATTAAATACAAAACGATGGGAGTATACTCCCGAAGCAGGAGAGATGTGACAAAAAATGCCCCGCGATCAGGAGGGGGATCGCGGGGCAACACTTTTGAGAGGTATGTCGAAAAATACTTACCTTAACCATCAACGCCTTGCCTGCCACAACAAGTTGTTGATGACTTATCTATAACCAATGAAGTCATCATTGTCAACAACAAAATATAACTTTTTTTGTTATCTTTATTTTTATCTGTTTTTTCTGCCATCTGATTCAGGTAATAGTTTCGTAAAAGCAGCCCCTCTTTCGGCACCAGTCGATTTTTCGTGGCATAATAGTTTTTGTTTTCATCAACAAAACCAACAGATCACTCTTTTAAAATGTTACAGGAGCACCACCATGTCAGAATGGGCAGAATCAACGGAATACACATATCGTGAAGAAATCGCCAATAGTATCACCCACGGAATCGGTGCATTGCTTTCCATTGCCGGGCTGGCTGTTTTGATCAGCTTTGCCACAACCCGGGGCGATGCCTGGCATATTGTCAGTTGCACTATTTACGGCGTTACCCTGATTTTACTTTATACCGCATCAACTCTCTATCACAGCATTCCACAGCCAAGCCTCAGAGGGCTACTCCGCACCTTCGATCACTCGGCAATTTACCTGTTGATCGCCGGAACCTACACACCGTTCATGCTGGTCAGTCTACGTGGTCCATGGGGATGGTCACTGTTCGGAACGATCTGGGGGATTGCCCTGCTTGGAATTGTTCTAAAAACAACTTCGTTTGGCCGGCTCCCCGGAGTCTCCCTCGGGTTTTACCTGACGATGGGATGGATTGTAGTTATCGCAATCAAGCCGATGCTGGCAGTCCTTGACAAAGGAGGGATGGAATTACTTATTCTCGGCGGACTCGCCTACACCGCCGGGGTCGTTTTTTACGTCTGGGAAAAACTTCCTTACAGTCATGCGATCTGGCATCTGTTTGTCATGGCGGGAAGTATCTTCCACTTTTTTGCGATATTATTTTACGTCATTCCAGCCTGACCTTTGACATTTCCCGTTCTGTTTATACAATTGATGGACAGTACCGATATTTTCAGCTCTTTCAATTTCAGGAGGCAGGTATGGCACAGAAAAAGATACTGATGCTGGTTGGAGATTTTGTTGAAGATTACGAAGCGATGGTTCCATTTCAGATGTTGACGATGGTCGGTCATCAGGTCGATGCAGTCTGCCCTGACAAAAAACCGGGAGATACCGTCAAAACAGCGATCCACGATTTTGAGGGTGACCAGACCTACAGTGAAAAACCCGGACACAATTTCCAGATCAATGCCGATTTTTCAGCTGTTCGTGCCGCTGACTACGATGCATTGATTATCCCCGGTGGACGAGCTCCAGAGTATTTACGTCTTAATCCAGGCGTTCTCGAACTGACCCGCGATTTCTTTGCTGCCAACAAACCGGTTGCCGCCATCTGCCACGGACCACAAATCCTTGCAGCAGCAGGAGTTATTGCTGGAAAATCATGTTCCGCTTATCCAGCTGTCGGTCCTGATGTAGAACAGGCGGGTGGAACGTGGCTGGCAAACAATGAGACATTCAGTGATGCCCATATCGATGGTAATCTGGTCTCAGCACCGGCCTGGCCGGCCCATCCGGAATGGATTCGAAAGTTTTTGGAGGTTCTGGGAACAAAAATCGAACCTTAAAAACAATTGAAATGGTTCGGGAACGGTCATTTACAACAATGATCGTTCCCGAAAAATTAATGTCTCATCAGCCGCTCAGTCACAAAACCATTCAGAACAGAAAAAATAATCAGATAAACAACCAGAACCAGCGCATACACCCAACCGAAATAATAAACCATCAAAGGCAGAAGTTGAGGTTTGACACTCCGAGCGTAAAGAAACGATGCAACCAGAGAAGTTCGCATCCCCTTCTTCTGGAGGTCGTGCAGAACTCCGTACCAGACATAAATCGGTCCCATTGACAAGATCCCACCGATAACAGCAATGAAGACACCTTTCCACCCCGAACCCTCACCAACATGATTCTTCACCCAGCTCGGTTTAACCAGCAGATTATTCAGAAAAATAAAACAACTGACCAAAGCCAAAATCGGCAAGAGCTTTTTCAGCATGCTCAAACTGAATTGCAAAGCGGCCCCGGTTCTGGCTGGGTCGAACAGAAAAAGCAGCAGATAGATAAAAATAACCAGCAATAGAAACAGGTAAACTCCCCATACTGATTCATTTTTGCTCGATGTCTGTTTTATGTCAGGTTTATTCATCAGCTCTAACTCGCCAGAAACTGCATGGTCACAAGAACCAGAAACGCAATGAGCATAGCAAAAACAAACGAAATTCCATTGCGCAACAAGGCAAAACGGGAGCCAAAAGTCTGTATTTCTGCCGGAAGTTGAATACTTCCCACCGTCACCCAACTGACCAGCAATGCCGTCACCGCCATCAGGCTGATGCCCTGGTCCAGAAGCTCGCCACCCAGAACATAACTGACCAGAGGGTTACCAATAGAGATAGAACCAATCCCTGCTCCAATCAGTCCATCAGTAAAAAATCCGCCCCCCAGAAACGTCGACAATCGATCCATAGGAACAAATTCCATGATTAACCCGGATAAGAGGACAACTGCAAAAATATTAGGGAAAACCCGAAGAAGCATCTTTCCGGTTTTACGCAGACTTGCTGAGAAAGCTGTCGATTTCTTCTGTTCAGATCGGTTCTTCATGTAAAAAAAGACCCTCTTTACAGCTGGCCATTGACCCACTGGATGATAGCAGCACTCGACATTGCCCCTGACTGCCGCGCAACCTCCTGCCCGCTCCGAAACAGAACCATTGTTGGAATAGAACGAATATTCAGCTGCGCACCGAGTTGTGGTTCCGCCTCGGTATCGACTTTTGCCAGCCGGACATGGGGCTCAAGCAACGTTGCCGCTTCAGAAAAAGCGGGGGCCATCATTTTACACGGACCACACCACGGAGCCCAAAAATCGACCAGCAACGGAATATCATTTTTTTGTAGATTCCGGTGAAAATTCGCTTGCGACAACTCAACCGGTTGACCGTTAAAAAGTGGTTGTCCGCACTTCCCGCATTTTGGGTGGGCAACAAGACGGGTTTCAGGAACACGGTTGATAGCCTCACATTGAAGACAGACAATTTGTAAATTTTTCATGACTGCTCCTTATCGTTGCTATTGATTTCCTTTGCTAAAAAGTTTCTCGATGACTCCTGTCCTGCATAGCATAATTAATTCTGGTCGGACAATCCATACCTGTCAACGTTTCTCCTGTTCCTCAGGTTTATTCCTAAGCACTTCTGCCAGCAGTTCAATGGTATGACTGACCCGGACTGATTCATCCGCTTTTTCCAGCCCGCCGCGGATCTGCATCATACAGCCGGGGCAATCCATCGCGACACAACTGGCCCCGGAGGTCTTAATATCAGCAATCTTGTTTTCGAGAATTTTCTTTGAAATATCGGGATGGCTGGTCAGCGAGTACGACCCGCCAAAACCACAACAGCGGTCAGAATGGGCCATTTCAACCAAAGTGTGGCCCGACTTTTCAATCAGCTGACGTGGTTCCTGCCAGACCCCCATTCCCCGTTTCAGATGACAGGAATCATGATAGGTGATTTTTTCACTCTGTGCCAGATTAGCAAACATGTCGGCACCATCAAGATGGTTCAGAACAAAAGTTGCAGCATCAACTGTTTTCTTCGATAATTGTTCTGCCCGATCTGCCCAGGCGGGGTTATCTTTGAGATATTCGACAAAATTCTGTTTCAACGCCATCGCGCAGGTGGGACAGGTCGTCAGGACATAATCGGGATTCCCCGCCAGTAGCGCATCAATATTCTGCTTTGCCAGTTCGACCGCCGTCTCCCTGTCTCCTGAATAACTTGCCGGAATACCGCAGCAGTTCTGTTCCAGCGGATAGAAGACCTCGACATCAAGAGCATTCATCACTTCAATCAGGTCGAGTCCCAACTCTGGGTATAGGAAATCGTTGGCACAACCACCGAATAGAGCAACCCGGTAGCGGGGTTTGTCAACCTGTTGCGGTTTCCGGGAAAAAGAATCACGCAATGCTTTATCGGCAACTGCGGGCAGAGTCCGCCACTCGGTCAATGGCGAAAAGAAGAGTGGCAGATGACGGATAGTCCGCTCACCCCGGGTCACCGGTTTCTGCAGCATGCTCGCCGCCTTGATCATGGTATGGAAAAGTTTCCGATTCTGCATCACCTTACGGAACACCAGTGCTTTTCCAGCACCGATCCCCTCTTCATCACCGACCGTTTCGCGCAGATGAAAAATAATCTCTTCCAGATCGATATTACTGGCACACACCGAGACGCATGAGCGACAGCCGATACACGCCTTGACCAACTCTGCTGCGTTATCGAGGCCATGATAAAAAGCCGTCAGGATAATCCCGATCGCACCGATATAGATATGACCGAACACATGTCCACCGACCGTCTGATAAACGGGGCAGACATTGGCACAGGCCCCGCAACGGATACAGTTGAGGGCATCCCGACACTGGGTTGATTCAGCCAGTGCACTGCGACCGTTATCAAGCAGGACGTAATGGAGCTCCTTC
>JAMOPE010000372.1 GCA_027064785.1 Geobacteraceae bacterium | reverse complement strand
TGCTTTGCGGGTCAAAGATGCGATTGTCGATCAGTTCCGCTCACGGGTCGGTGATCGCCCTTCGGTTGAAGTTGAGCAGCCCGATGTGCGCTTAAATCTCCATATTTTTCGTGATCAGGCGACATTGAGTATCGATCTGTCGGGTGACAGTCTGCATCGGCGTGGCTACCGGATTGATGGTGTCCATGCACCACTTAAAGAAAATCTGGCAGCAGCAATTTTGATCCGTGCCGGCTGGCCTGCAATCTGTGACGCGGGAGGTGGACTGGCCGATCCGTTGTGTGGTTCGGGAACGTTGCCGGTTGAAGCGGGGCTGATGGCGACCGATACCGCCCCCGGTGTGTTGCGACGTTATTTTGGTTTTCTCGGCTGGCAGCAGCACGATGAAGATTTGTGGGATGATCTGGTTCGAGAAGCTCTCCAGCGTCGGGCCGTCGGTGCGGAGAAAAAGCTTGCAGCGATTGTCGGCTACGACAGTGACACTCGAGCGGTCAAAGCGGCATGGCAACACGCACAGAATGCCGGGCTCGATAAAATTATCCATTTCGAACGGCGGACATTACGTGAGTTTGTTGCCCCTGCAGGAGTCAAACACGGCTTGCTGGTTGCCAACCCCCCTTACGGGGAGCGTCTCGGACGGGCGAGTGAATTGCCGGAATTCTACAATCTTCTCGGTCAAAAGATGGCGCAGCAGTGTTTGGGTTGGAAAGGTGCGGTGATTACATCAAGCCAGCAGCTGGGGCGCAGTATCGGACTGCGGGCAGGGAAGATCAATGTCCTCTACAATGGCGCGTTGAAATGCCAACTGTTGCAGTTTGATCTGAACGAGACCAATCGTTGGCAGTCTCTTGAAGAAGGGGCTGGAAAAGCGGTCAAAAAGAATCTTTCGCCCGGGGGTGAAATGTTTGCCAATCGGTTGCGTAAAAATTACAAAAAACTAAAAAAATGGGCGGCAAAACAGAAGATCAATTGTTACCGCCTTTACGATGCGGATCTCCCCGAATATGCGGTGGCGGTCGACATTTATGACGATGAAGTCCATCTGCAGGAGTATCGGGCACCGAAACAAATTGATGAGCACAAAGCGGCTGAACGGTTACGTGATGTTCAGGATGCTGTGCCGCTGGTACTGGATATTTCTCCCGATAAGATTCACCTTAAGGTGAGACAACAGCAGAAGGGGAAGCAACAGTACGAAAAACAATCGCGGCGGGGAATTCTGAAAGAGGTTTGCGAAGGGAATTGTCGCTTCTGGGTCAATTTGACCGATTATCTCGATACCGGGCTGTTTCTCGACCACCGCTCAACCCGCCAATTGATTCAGACCCTGGCTGACGGAACCCGCTTTCTCAATTTGTTTGCCTACACCGGGACAGCAACGGTTCACGCTTTGATGGGCGGAGCTATTGCGACAACAACCATTGATATGTCAAGGACTTATCTCGAATGGGCTGAGAAGAATATCGCTCTCAATAATTTTGATCCTGCTGAAGAAGAGCTGGTTCAGGCCGATTGTCTCAACTGGCTTGAAACAGCGACCGGAGAGTACGATTTGATTTTTCTTGATCCGCCGACCTTTTCCAATTCACGCGGGATGGATGGAACCTTCGATATTCAGCGGGATCATGTTGATTTGTTGAAAAAAACGACTCGATTGCTGGCAGCTGGGGGAATGCTGATTTTTTCCAATAACCTGCGTAAATTTCACATGGATCACGAATCTCTACCGGAGTTGAAAATCGAAGATATCAGCAAAAAAACGTTACCACTCGATTTTGAACGGAACCCGCGTATCCATAATTGTTGGCAGGTGACAAAGGCTTGATGATGTTTTCTCTCGATCCCCGGTTACAGAATGACACTTTTGATTGCGGTAGCTTCCCGCTATGCCGGCTGCTGTTGATGAATGACAGCACCTATCCATGGTTTATCCTGGTGCCGCAGCGGGAAGGGGTGCAGGAAATCCATCAACTCGATGAAACTGATCGCCAGCAGCTTTGGGCAGAATCACACCAATTATCGCGATGGATGGAAAATTACTTCAATTTTGATAAACTTAATATCGCGGCACTGGGAAATGTTGTCAGCCAGTTACATTTGCACCATGTCGCTCGCTGTGACGGTGATCCCGCCTGGCCCGGTCCGGTGTGGGGACATCGCCCCGCGGTTCCCTATGATCAACCTGTTGTCGATGAGCTTCTGGAGGTTGTCCTTGAGGAGTTCAAATTTATTGAACCCTTGCTTGTTCATGCCCTACGACCCGATTACGCGAAAACGGAAACGTTTCCTGAATGAAAAATGTCAGTCTAAAAAAACGCCTGTTGCTAGGTTCAATACTCATCTGCACTCTGATCACCCTGTGTATTTCCTTGTACCAGATCAGTAGATTGCAGCAGCGTGAGCAGGAACTGCTGCAACGTGAGATTGCGAGTTTTGAGCAGAGTGCGATGGCCAGTATTCGCGAAGCTGTTTGGAATTATGACTGGTCGATGGTCAAAACGGTTATTTCCAGTCAGGTCAATCCACTCCTGACCTATATTGAAATTTGTGATTCTGAACGGGAACAGTGTGTTGAGGCCGGGATAAAGGGAGACAACCCTCACCGGGAACATTTTCTCAACATCGATTACCAAAAATCTTTTCAGGGCCCCCGAATCGAAGTGGGAACCGCTTATCTTCAACTTTGTGACCAACCCTTTGGCGAGCTGTTCAACCGTTATATCCTGACAGAGTTTCTCACTAATGGATTGGGCGTTTTCGGGGTTGCTGTCGCTATTTTCCTCCTTTTTTACCTCGGAGCGATCCAGCGGATTGTGACTGTCGCAAATTATACCCGCCGAATTGATTTGACCGCTGTTGAGTCTCTTCCACCGCTTACACTCGATAATCATAGATCGACCCTTGATGAAGTTGATCTGCTCGCCGATTCGATTAACGGGCTTATCGAACGGATGAAGGAAGAGTTTTCACGCCGCAAACAGTTGGAATATCAGCTGAATCACGCGCATAAGATGGAGGCCCTGGGGACCCTCGCCGGGGGAGTCGCTCACGATTTTAATAATATCCTTACCGCAATGCTTGGTTATGTCCAACTATGTTACAACTCGGCCGAAGAGGGGTCAAAGACGCAGAGTCGTTTGGAACAAGTCCTGATGGCAGGGGACCGGGCAGCGGCATTGATCGCTCAAATTATGGTCTTCAGTCGTAAATCGGAAAATCACACCCAAAAGCTCTGTCTGGCTGAAATTGTAACAGAAGCCCTTGATCTTGTTCAGGCGTCGTGGCCAAAGACGATTGAGATTGAAACCGATCTCGATGACTCATTGTGGATTTCCGGGGATGCTGGTCAGTTGCATCAAGTGTTGCTGAATCTGGCAACAAATTCGGGTTATGCCCTCGCTGAAACGGGTGGGAAAATAACGGTGTCACTGACTGAGCGGGTGGTGACAGCACTGGACGCTGAATTACTTGATATTGATCCCGGGAGGTATGCTTATTTAACTTTCTGTGATGATGGCCCCGGTATCCCCGAGAAGATTCGTGGACGGGTCTTCGATCCCTTTTTTACAACAAAAGAGACAGGCAAGGGAACGGGGATGGGGCTGGCTGTTGTTCACGGGATTGTCCAGGCTCACGCTGGTGAAATTATTCTGGACCCGGATAATGGTTGTGGTTGTTGTTTTACCCTTTATTTCCCACGAGTTGAAGCCGAGAAGAAAGAGTCTGGAACTCTCCCCTACAATATTGGTACCGCAGAAGGGGGCACGGAACATTTACTGTTAGTTGACGATGACCCTGTGGTGATCGGGATGGGACAGGACATGCTGCGTTCGCTGGGGTACCGGGTCACAATCTGTGACCAACCGACGCAGGCATTAAAATTGTTGCTTGAGCGTGATGACATTGATTTACTCATCACCGATTTAACAATGCCGGAAATGACCGGGACCGAACTGGCTGCAGAATTACGACGTCACAGAACCGATATTCCTGTCATCCTTTATACCGGAAACGTTGATTCCCTGGACTCTTCGTTTCTCGCTGATGGGATAGTGGACCAGTTGCTGAAAAAACCGTTTACCGTTAAAGAGCTGTCTCTGGTTGTCCGACAGGCGTTAGATTTACCCTGACCTCTGCTAAAATTAATCCTCAACGGTAACTCATAGGGATTTGTTGGAGAATAATGGATGAGAAGAGTTCATTTACTGCTGATGTTTATACTTTTTCTACCGGGCTGGCTATACGCACAGTCGGAGCCGTCCGTCCTGGTGATGACCGAGGATCTTCCCCCGTTTAATTTTATTGAAGATGGTCAGATTACCGGGATTTCGACGGAAATTGTGCGACATATTTTTCGTGAGACCGGGGTGGTGATGAAACAGGGAGATATTCAGCTCTATCCGTGGGCACGTGCGTATCATATTATCAAGCACACTCCTGAAACGGCTCTTTTTAGTATGGCGCGAACCGCTGAGCGTGAAGAACTCTTCCGTTGGGTTGGTCCGCTGCATAATGTCGTGATCGGTGTTGTCGCAAAAAAAGATCGACAAATTGACATCCGGACGATTGATGATTTTAAACGTTACCGTATTGGGACAGTGCGTGATGGCGCCCCGGAGCAACTCCTGATTAAGGCAGGGGTCCCGCTTGAAAACCTTGAGCGGTTGGCACTGCCGGAACAGAATATCCGTAAGCTATGTGCCGGTCGGATTGATCTGTTTGCCTTCAACGTTCAGACAGTTCAGTATAAAATGGTTAAAATGGGTGTCGATCCAGATGATTTCGAGACTGTCTATATTTTGAAGACACCCAGCCTTTATCTTGCTTTACACAAAGATACCGATCCTGAATTGATCAACAAACTCCAAAAAAGTTTGGATGAGCTGAAAAGGCCCAATATGGATGGGGTTGTTCCGTTCAACCAGATTGTCGATAAATATTTATCGGTCAAACATTGAGCTGTTTAAGAAAAGGGTCTCCGGAAAAGTTTCTTTTCCAGAGACCCTTGAGTTGAAATCTATTGCCGGGTCAGAGACCGATATCTGATTCGGTGTGGTTGATCAGCACTTTTCCCCAGCCGACGTTTCTTGTCGGCTTCGTATTCTGAATAGTTTCCTTCATACCAGATGACCTGCGAATCCCCTTCAAATGCGAGAATGTGGGTTGCAATCCGGTCGAGGAACCAGCGGTCGTGACTGATTACGACTGCGCAGCCGCCGAAGTTCTCCAGCCCCTCTTCCAGTGCCCGCAGGGTGTTGACATCAAGATCGTTGGTCGGCTCATCGAGGAGGAGCACATTTGCTTCTTCACGGAGCATTTTTGCCAGATGGACCCGGTTGCGCTCTCCACCGGAGAGAACAGAAATCTTTTTCTGCTGGTCACTTCCGGAAAAGTTAAATCTAGCAACGTAAGCACGTGAATTGACCGTCTGTCCACCGACCTGAATCATATCCTGTCCGCCGGTGACTTCTTCCCATATTGTTTTATCCCCATCAAGGGTTCGGCTTTGATCGACATAGCCAAGCTGAACAGTTTCACCGACTTTGAAGGTTCCGCTGTCGGGCTGTTCTTTGTCCGTCATCATATTGAACAGGGTCGATTTCCCCGCACCGTTGGGACCGATGACCCCGACAATGCCACCGGCCGGGAGGTTGAAACTAAGCTTTTCGATGAGCAGTCTGTCGCCAAAACCTTTGCTGATTTCGTTTGCCTCAACAACGATACCACCAAGGCGTGGACCGGGCGGGATGTACAGCTCAAGAGTTTTCTCTTTTTCGAGTCCGGCGTTACCCAGTAGCTGCTCGTATGATTTAATCCGTGCCTGTGATTTGGCGTGACGGCCTTTGGGTGACATGCGAATCCATTCCAGCTCACGCTGTAACGTCTGCTGCCGCTTACTTTCACTTTTCTCTTCTTTGCGCAGCCGTTCCTGTTTCTGTTCCAGCCAGCTTGAGTAATTTCCTTTCCACGGGATTCCGTGGCCACGGTCAAGCTCAAGAATCCAGCCGGCAACGTTATCGAGAAAATAGCGGTCGTGAGTGACAGCAATAACGGTGCCGGGATAACGTTGTAGATGCTGCTCCAGCCATGCGACGGTTTCGGCATCGAGGTGGTTGGTCGGCTCATCGAGGAGAAGGATATCGGGTTTCTGTAACAGCAGCCGACACAGGGCGACGCGACGTTTTTCTCCACCGGAAAGGACTTTGATCCGGGTTTCAGGTGGCGGGCAGCGCAGTGCTTCTTCGGCTAGCTCCAGTCGCGAGTCAAGCTCCCAGGCATCGGCTGCATCGAGCTTATCCTGCACTTCAGCCTGCCGGGCGAGAAGTTTATCCATGTCGCAATCGGGGTCAGCAAAGGCGTTGTTGATCTCCTCAAATTCAGCGAGAAGGTCGACAATTTCCTGCACCCCTTCCTTGACGACTTCACGCACGGTTTTTTCATCGTCAAGTTGCGGTTCCTGTTCCAGATAGCCGACACTGTAGCCATCTGATAATGCTGCTTCACCGTTAAATTCTTTGTCAACGCCTGCCATGATTTTCAGCAGCGTCGATTTACCTGAACCGTTCAGGCCGAGAACGCCGATTTTTGCACCGTAATAATAAGAGAGAGATATATCTTTGATGATGGGCTGTTTGTTGTAACTTTTACTCACCCGCATCATTGAATAGATGATTTTTTTTGTGTCTTCGCTCATGAAATTAATCCTTGTGTGGTTTTATTTGTTAATAAGTCGTTGTGTATAACATTCGGAGGGGGGCTTCTACAATGTCGAATAGTTGCTTGGTGCACCCGGTTTATCGAGATCGCTGATGACCTGCAGAAAGCTATAAGTCAGTTGGGGGTGGAGTTTGGTTCCCGCTAACTCCAGCATGATGGAGATAATCTGGTCGGTTCCCAGCGCCTCTTCGTAGACACGATGAGTTCGCATTGCATCGTAGGTATCTGAAATAGCCGTCATATAGGAGCAAATGTGCTGCTGCCAGGACCGATTTGTCCGGGGATACCCCTGGCTATCGTAGCGCATGTGGTGTTCGTATGCGGTAACCACTGCCAGTCGGGGAACGCCCGGAGTGTTAAGCAGGTATTCGGCCCCCAGTCGCGGGTGCTGCTGCATAATCTGCCACTCTTCTTCGGTGAGCTGCCCTGATTTGGAAAGGATGTCGGGAGAAATAAACATTTTACCGACATCGTGGAGCATCGCAGCAATTCCGATATCATTCAGTAATTGCCCCTCAATCCCCAAAACCTTTGCCTGGGCCAGATTGAGCATGCAGATATTGGTTGAGTGGGTATAGGTGTACTCATCCATGGAGCGGAGTGGGGCAATGGCCATGAAGGCATCGCTTTGGCTGTTAAACGCATTGATGAAGCCATCGACAATTTCGTTAATTCCAGCCATCTCCAGTTTTTTCCGGCTGCGAACAGTCTGGTAAATATCCATGAAGCGTTCGGCTTCATACTCGGAAATATCGGCCAGATCCAATCCTGAAAATTGATGCCCGCCAAGGCTTTTATGGCGGACTTCAACGCGCCCATAATGGATAT
>JAMOPE010000371.1 GCA_027064785.1 Geobacteraceae bacterium | reverse complement strand
AGGGTGGCGCAAAGCGTCGGGTGAGGGGATATCCCGGCAACAACTGCCCCCTCATCCGCCCTGTCGGGCACCTTCTCCCCAATGGAGAAGGAAACAATGAGTAGCAACTGAAAGTCTTGGACTAAAGCCCATGGTTTTCACCAGCGTGATGGGACAATAAAATTCTTGCTCCAGGAAAATTATGAAACGGGTTCTTAAAATACTGCTGGCGGTTTTTCTTATTCTCGCAAGCATTCTTATCGTTATGGGGTACAAGCAGTTTTCCCTACCGGATAGCTCCGAGATGAAGGCGTTCTTTTTGGAGCACCGTCCGGCATTTGAACAAAAAAACATCTCTATTCTTGCGGCACTAAAACAACGGGAACATATTTCAACGGCAGGAGACGCTGAGGTTGGTTACAAATGGTTACAGATTGAACCGGATTACGACCAGCCGGAACAACCACTGGTGATCCGTTATTACACTCATCTAAGGGGCATTGGCGTTGGTGGTTTCGGAACCGGGATCGCCTACATGAGCCCCGGAGCAACGGAAAGGCTTTATCCAACCCTTGAAGCAATGGGAACAGATGCCAAAAAAACCGAAGGCTTTCTCGGTTACAGTCCAATCTCAGGCAACTGGTATTCATTCCGCTGGGAAGCCGACTGATCCCAGCGGCAAGCTACGATCCCGCTTTCGGCAGGACAAGGCTGGTCACAAAAATCAGACAGGCAGACACAACAATTGTCGGGCCGGTCGGAGTATCCCACTGAAAAGAACCATACAGTCCGGCACCAACGGCTAGACAACCAATTATGCTGGCGAACAGTGCCATCATTTCAGGGTTAGTCGCAAAGCGCCGTGCCGTCGCCGCCGGAATGATCAGTAATGCTGTCACCAGCAACATTCCAACCACCTTCATCATCACCGCGACAATCAGCGCAATTAAACCGAGAAAGATCCAATTAATCCGGTCAACAGGGATTCCTTCGACCCGGGCAAGGTCTTCGTGGATCGTGATCGCCAGCAGCGGTTTCCAGATCAACAACAGCCCCAGCAATGCCAACCCGCCGCCTACGAAAATCCAGCCGAGATCGGTATTGCTGATCGCCAGAATATCGCCAAACAGGTAAGCGACAAGGTCGATCCGGACATTCTCCATAAATGCCAGCGCGACCAGTCCCAGGGATAGTGCACCGTGAGCGAAGATTCCGAGCATCGTATCACTGGCAAGCTGGCGCTGACGTTGACTGACAAACAGCAGGATGGCCAGAATCTGGCAGATAACGATAATTCCGAGGGTCAAATTAATGTGGAGGATAAAGCCAAGTGCCACCCCAAGCAATGCTGAATGAGCGAGAGTGTCGCCAAAGTACGCAAGGCGACGCCAGACAACGAACGAACCAAACGGGCCGGCAACCAGAGCAACACCAATCCCGCCAAGGAGGGCACGAAACAGAAAATCGTCGATCATTTTTTGCCCCTCCATTCACAACTTTCACAATGGCTGTGGTGGTGATTCTGATCGTGGACATAAACCGCCATATGTTTCACTGCTGCCGGACCAAACAATTCGGCAAAAGCAGGATGATTCGATACCGATTCGGGAGTTCCACTGCAACAGATATGTTGATTAAGACACAACACCTGATCGGTTGCCGCCATCACCAGATGAAGGTCATGGGAGACCATCAAAACCGCACAGCCACGTTGATCCCGAATTCGGGAAATCAGTTGATAAAGTTCAACCTGACCGTGAACATCAACGCCCTGAACCGGCTCATCGAGAACCAGCAAGTCGGGCTCCCGCACCAGAGCGCGTGCCAAAAGAACCCGCTGCAATTCACCACCTGACAATGTCTGCAACGGCGAATCGAGAACGTGCGTTGCTCCGACTTCTTCCATCAGAGGAATCACCTTTGCCCAATCTCCTTTACACGCCAAAGCGAGCATTCGCCGCACCGTTAGAGGAAATGTCGGGTCAAGGTGGAGGCGTTGCGGCATGTAACCGACGGTCAACCCCGGTGCCGGGGTAACGGTTCCGGTTGTCGGCTTTAGCAATCCCAGTGCAACCCGCAGCAGCGTCGTTTTTCCTGCGCCATTCGGACCGATAATCGTCAGGATTTCTCCCTGTGAAATCTTCAGATTAATCTGTTGCAGTAACAGTTGTTTGCCAATCATCAAATCGACGTTGGACACCTCCAGAAGAAGTCGGCTCATGATGTCACCTGCTTGTCCTGACAGCGGGGACATAGCCCCATAATTTCAACCGTATGCCGTTGTACTGCAAACCCCGAATCACGGGCACTATCATCGATTGCAGTACTGATCGATTCGACATTCAACTCGGCGTAGGAGCGACATGCGGTACAAATAAGGAACTGACCATCGTGAAGATCTTCGGGATGGGAACAACCAACGTAGGCATTTAGCGATGTGATGCGATGAATCAATCCCAACTCAAGAAGAAAGTCGAGAGCCCGGTAAACCGTTGGCGGAGCAGTTCGACCATCACGCTGTAGCTTTTCGAGAAGATCATAAGCTCCGATCGGTTTATGGTGACACCAGACCAGTTCAAAAACTCGGCGCCGCAGTGCCGTAAAACGCTGGCCACGTCGCTGACACAGTTGTTCGGCATTTGCCATTGCCTGATTGATACAGCGTTGGCGGTCGTGGTCTTCGTCGATAAATTTTAAATCGTGATGTTCGATCATCCGTTTTTCACCCAGATTCTTCTCATAACTTGATCTTCCTTTTGTTATAATATAACATTTCATAAAATATCAACAACCATAAGGGGTCGCCATGAAAAAAATAATTGTATTTACAGGTTTATTGCTCCTTTCTGCCTTATTCTTCACAGCAACATCAAGTGCAACCCCATACGTTGTCGTCAGTATCAAACCTCTCCACTCGCTGGTGACCGGAGTCATGGAAGGGGTTGCAACGCCCCAGTTACTGGTCAAGGGCGGGGGGTCCCCTCACGGCTACACCCTGCGACCATCCGAGGCACAGGCCTTGTCGAAAGCCGATCTGGTGGTCTGGGTCGGACCGGAACTTGAAAGCTTTCTTGCCAAGCCGCTGACAACCCTTGGGGAAAAAGCCCATTCACTGGAACTGGAAAAAGCTCTACGCAATGACCTGTTAAATAAACGTCACAGCGGAACATGGGAGGCCCCTGCTCATCATCATGAGGGTGAACATGAAGCGGCGATTGATCTGCACCTCTGGCTTGACCCGCAACTGGCACAGAAAATTGTTATCTTGACTGCTGACACGCTGATCCAGATTGACCCCGACCATCAGCAGCAATATCTGGCGAACAAAGAAAACATGATTGCCCGGCTGCAGGAGCTCGACAATGAACTAAGCAAGCAGCTTGCCCCCTTTAAAGGAGTTCCATATATCGTCTTCCACGCCGCCTATCAATATTTTGAAGCAGCCTACGGGCTGAATGCTGTCGGCTCAATTACGATTGATCCTGATCGCAAACCGGGGGCAAAACGGGTCAAAGAGATTCGCGATAAAATCATCCGGCTCAAGGCACGCTGTGTTTTTAGTGAGCCGCAATTCAAGTCGCGACTGGTCTCAACGGTGATTAAAGGGACAGGGGCAAAAACGGGAACCCTTGATCCTCTGGGGGCGGATCTGATTGCCGGATCTGATGCCTACTTTCAGCTCATGCGTCGTTTGGGAGACCATATTGTGGAAGGGTTAAGCGAGTAACAAAATAAATGCCCTCCCCGTTTTCGAGGGAGGGCATTGGATCAAACATCAATCAAGCTGATCTATTAGCTCTTTCAGTAAAAGAATCGATTGATCCACGTAGGGATCTTCAGCCAGCTTCTCTTCCAGAGTCAGCTCTTTCTTCTCAGAACCTTCCTCCCCGTCAACGGAATCGGAAGTAAAGCTACCATGCATCAAGGCGCCGTGTTCTTTAATCCGCTTGCGCTCATCACGCAGCTGATCCCGCTCTTTCAACATATCGGCTAAAACCAAAGATTGCTCTGTCTCTTCGCGCCGCTTTTTAGCACTATCGGCATCGGAGACAATTTCCTGAAAATCTTCATTCTGGGCAATTTGCTCTTTCGTCAGTTCCTGCAATTTAGGAATATCTTTCGGCTCTTTATCCCAGTGGTCATAGTCTGCCGAATCGATATGATCCCAGGGAAGAGCATTGTCGAGATACTTCTCACCACTCTCAAGACCATCAAGGCGTGATGGCAGGATGATATCGGGGACAACCCCTTTTTCCTGTGTCGACTCGCCGCTGATTCGGTAGAACTTCTGGATGGTGACCTTAATCGCACCGAGGGGCATATACTTTTCCATCCCGCGCAAATTCACATAGCGGTCGAGATCAAGCAGAGCTTGAACCGTCCCTTTGCCGTGGGTATGCTCATCACCGACGATCAATGCCCGGCCATAGTCCTGTAATGCTCCGGCAACAATTTCTGAGGCCGAGGCACTGAAACGGTTGACCAGAACAATCATCGGCCCGTCATACTCGACCGAGCTGTCGTCGTCCTTCATGACTTGAATTTTTCCACCACTGCTGCGGATCTGTACCACCGGTCCCGTTTTAATAAAGAGACCTGTTACGCTGACAGCGTCGGAAAGCGAGCCGCCACCGTTATTGCGCAAATCAAGGATCAACCCGCTAATATTTTTTTCACGCAGCTTCTTCAGCTCGTTGCGCAAATCATCGGTAACATTACGATCGGTTTTGCCACTGTAATCACGATAAAAAGAAGGAACTTTGACGTAGCCAAAGGTCTTGCCGCTTTCCTCATCAGCAATCGTTGTCCCCTTAACAAACGTTTCTGCAATCTCAACAACATCGCGGACAATCGGGATGATCATCTTACGACCATCGGGCTTTTTCACCGTCAAACGGACCTCTGTCCCCTTTTTACCGCGAATCAGAGCAACAGCATCGCGAATCCGGGTATCGGTAATATCAACTGGATCACCGGAACCTTCGGCAACCTTGAGGATGATATCATCGGCCCCCAGCTGACCCTGTTTGGAAGCAGCACTTCCGGGGATAATCCGGACAACTTTAATGTAGCCGTCATCTTCCCGCAGGGTTGCACCGATACCTTCAAGCGAGCCGCTCATCTGGATATCAAAATCTTCTTTTGTCATCGGTGGCAGATAGCTGGTATGGGGATCAAATGCCCGGGCAATCGCATTCAGATAACGATCGTAATGATCCTGCTCTGTCTCCTCAAGCATCCGCTTCAGTAAATTACGAACCGTCTTACCCACTTTTTCCTGTGCCTGAACCATTAACTCGGCATCTTTTTCCTTGTCGACCGGCAGCAACGCCCCATCGTCATCAACTCCGACTTCATCTTCGCGCAGGCTGATATAACGGCTGAGGATCTGCCCTTTCAATGTTTTGCGCCAACGCTCCCGTAATTCACTCGGAGTCGCTGCGTAATCGATCTTTTCGGGATCGGTTTCGATTTTCTCAGGAACTGTCGGATCAATTTTTTCGTTCAGCAGCTCGTCGACCATCTGCTGAACCTGAGCAACACGCCGGTTCAGAATATTACGCCCGCCAATCGGTAACGCCAACCGACCACGCCGCACAGCATCATCAATCTGGTCCCGATATTTCTCCAGCTCGGCAACATCACTCTTTAACAAAAAGCGCTTTTGAAAATCGAGCTGCTTCAGATAAAGCTCAAAAGCCGCTTCAGATAATGCATCATTGGTTGGTTTCTGGCTGTAATGTTTGCCGCTAAGCTGCTGTTGCAGCATATGTCCGAGGAGTCGCGCCCGGTTGGTATCAAACACATCACCGTTTTTGGCCCAGCTACTGATCGGAAGAAAAGCAAGAAGGAGAATGAGGACAACACGAGTGAAAAATCTTGCCGGACTACGCATAAAAACAACCCCAGTAAATTGATAACGATTCAAGTTCTATATTTAAGATTCTTAAGACAATGTAACCCCGACGGCGGGATGACCGCAAGAGACAATTCCAAAAACAGATTAATCGCAGCCGCAGCATAAGTGAAGGGTGCGGTTTAAAGATTCCGATTTTCTGCTAAACTGTAAAGACAGATATATTTTGTCCCGGACTGCAAGGCAGACATAAAGGAGCTTTGCCATGACCGATCAACGCCATTATCGCCGAATAAATTTCCGCTCTGAAGCCGATATCTATATCAATGATCATATTCATCGCTGCGACCTTGTTGATCTTGCTTTACAGGGAGCTCTATTCCGTTCTGAACCACCGCTCCCGTTACCGCCTGGTCATCAGGCCCGCTTATCCATTTATCTCCCGGAGACAGCAATCCGGATGGAATTTATCGGTGAATTGATTCACCAGCAGGGGCCTTTTTACGGATTTCTTTTTATCTCTGAGGATGATGAAAGTATGGGTCACCTGCGCCGACTACTGGAATTAAACTTCGGTGATTCACAACACGCCGAAGGGGAATTCAATCACTGGCTGAAACACAACTCAGAAAAGTAGCCTTTATTTTCTCGGTTTTTTCATGGGCATGAACGACCAAAACGCCTTTCCCTTGGCAAGCGGGTTTTTGTCGACTATGATAACTTTTTTAAGACGGTGAAAATCCACTTACATCGTAGACCTTAAAAATCATTCAATGAATTTATACCGGAGTCAACCATGGCGATAAAACGTTGTCAGAAATGTGAAGAACCTCTCAAAGGAGAATACTGGTGCAATAGTTGTAAAACTGTTTTCAAATGCCCGATTCCCGGTTGTGGTGCGACGGTCAAACCAGGAGCAACCGAATGCCCCCGCTGTGGACTGTTTTTTGAAGATTATCTCAACGGTCGTAAAATGTACCGCCGCTGTCCAAAATGCAAAAAGAAGCAGGGGCTTTCGGAGCAACAGTGTCGTTTCTGTCGTCACTGGTTCAACTGCCCAACCTGTGGAGAGAAGGTTTCCACGAATACTGTCCTGACCTGTCCCCGTTGCGGGACTTCACTGCGTTGAGGAACTAAGCAGCTGGTCTTTAAAAATATAAATACGGCTGCCTAGATCCCTCGGGAGAAATATGCTGACCCTGTTGTTGACGATCCTCTGGCTGTTCTCGATTCTTACCGCGGGACACGCCCTGCTAAATAAGCGCGACCCGCGTGCTGCTCTTGGCTGGATTGTCACCTGTCTCGCAATCCCCGGGATTGGAGCGATCCTGTATTGGCTTTTGGGGGTCAACCGGATTCGCACCCGCTCACGGGAATTGCAAGAGCAGGGACAGGGGATGCACTGGCTCCACACCGACCACCCCCCCAGTCACCACGATATAGAAAACTATCCGACCAGCGGGGCGTGTCAAACCCTGATCAAGCTCTCCGATACCGTCTGCCGCCGCCCCCTTATTGCCGGTAACAACGTCAGTGTTCTCTACAACGGCGAGCAAGCTTATCCCGCGATGCTTGACGCCATCAACAATGCAAAAGAGTCGGTCTACCTCTCCAGCTATATTCTGATGCCCGATCAGATCGGCCTTAAATTTGCGACAGCACTGATTGCTGCGGCAGAACGGGGAGTCGATGTCCGGGTTCTAGTCGATGCTGTC
>JAMOPE010000370.1 GCA_027064785.1 Geobacteraceae bacterium | reverse complement strand
GGCACTGCCGGTAACTGATCTGTGCCGGACTGTCATTAATATCGATCACCACCCGTTATCAACATTCGGTGATATCTATTTTCTGGACACAACAGCAAGTGCCACAGCGGCTTTAATTTATCGTCTGCTTCTGGCATGTAACTACAAACTGAGCCTGTCTGTTGCAAAAGCCCTTTATCTGGGAATTCTGTCAGACACGGGATCCTTCCGCTACTCGAGTGCCAATCGCGAAGCTTTTCAGATCTCTGGTGAACTTGTTGACCTCGGTGTCGATCCCTGGGAAATCTCAAGTAGCCTTTATGAAAGCCACGATCCTAAACGGATGATTTTGCTTGGATTGGTTTTGCCAACGCTGCAGATTTCCCCTTGTGGTCGTTATGCTTCCGTTTCAATGACGCGTGAGATTCTTAAACAGTCCGGGGCAACGGAAGAACATGCTGACGGCTTTGTTAATTACCCCCGTGCTATTCGGGGTGTCGAGGTCGCATTGTTCTTTAGTGAAGTCGAAGAGGGCTTATTCAAAGTCAGCTTTCGTTCCCGGGGGAAGATCGATGTCGGAACGATGGCTCACAAGCTAGGCGGTGGAGGGCATCATAACGCCGCCGGTGCCAAACTTAGTGGTTCGTTGTCTGACATTCAAAAGACCGTTTTTCAACTCATTGACCAGCTTCTCGATTGATCCCAGTGCACGGACTTTTACTCGTTAATAAGCCAGCCGGGATGACATCTCACGATGTTGTTCGTCAAATCCGCCGTATATTCCACACCCGTAAAGTGGGCCATGCCGGAACTCTTGATCCTTTGGCAACCGGAGTGTTGCCTGTTGCATTAGGTGATGGAACCAAGATCCTCCAGTTTCTCCTTGCCGAAAATAAATCATATCGAGCAACATTTAAACTGGGAATAACGACCGACACTCTTGATGCTGAGGGGCAGATCCTCGAAGAGCGTCCGCTGCCCGAAATCTCCGGAGAAATTCTTGAGGCTGTCTTGAAATGTTATCGAGGCGATATCGAGCAGTTACCACCGATGTTTTCTGCGCTGAAAAAAGATGGTGTCCCTTTATACAAGCTGGCCCGTGAGGGGAAGACTATTGATCGTGAGCTCCGACAAGTGACAATCAGTCGTCTTGACCTGATCCGGTATGATGCTGAGACTGTTACGATTGAGGTCGATTGTTCAAAGGGAACTTATATCAGAACCCTCTGCAATGATATTGGTGAGCAGTTAGGCTGCGGGGCTCATCTTACTGAATTACAGCGCTTGCAGAGCGGGGCGTTCACTGTTGAGGAATGTCACACTCTTGATAATCTCAAGCAACTGGATAACCCGATCGAATCGCTCATCTCCCTTGATGATGCACTGCGTGGTTTCCCTGCAATCAAATTAAATGAAACTGCAGCATCGGCATTAAGTTATGGGATCCCACCGCAATCGAATCAGACTGATGCTTCAAATGATCTTATAGACGGCCAATTGGTGCGGCTTCAAATTGATGGAAAACTGGCTGCAGTCAGTCGCTATGCACCGACACGAATTAAAGAAAAGCGCGGTGATTTTGAACTCATCCGTGTCTTTGTAAGTCATTAAAAAAAGAAGTTTAATCTTTACATTGACGTATGAACTGTGGTAGAAATCGCAGCTCTGAAGATAACGCTTAAAACAGCCACGCCACTGGCTTTATTGAACTTAAAAGGAGACTAACGTGCTCAGCACAGAACGCAAACAGGAAATCATCAACGAGTATAAGCGTCACGAAGGTGACACCGGCTCACCGGAAGTGCAAGTTGCCCTTCTGACAGAGCGAATCACTTACCTGACAGATCATTTTAAGACTCACAAAAAAGATCATCACTCCCGTCGGGGACTTTTGAAGATGGTTGGTCAGCGGCGCCGCTTGCTGGACTACCTGATTAAACAGGATGTCGGGCGCTACAGGACAATCATTAAAGCTCTCGGTCTTCGCCGTTAAAAACGAGCAGCATGTCCTAGCGGGCATGCTGCTTTTGTATTTCTAGATGTCTGGCTGGGAGGCTGTCCGGAGAGAATTTCTGCTTTTGCAGAGCTTGTCTCAGGCCAACCTCCTATAGCTGTAAAACAAGCAAGGTTCCACATGGGTGGAACCGGTATTAAAAGGAGAAAACATGGCCTATCATAAGGTTGAAGTTGAATTCAATGGTCAACCATTGACTATTGAAACTGGTAAAGTTGCCCGTCAAGCTGACGGCGCTGTTATTGTTACATACGGTGAAACAAAGGTTCTGTGTACCGTTGTTTCTGCTAAATCGATGCGTGAGGGGCAGGATTTCTTTCCTCTGACTGTGAACTACGCTGAAAAATTCTATTCTGTCGGTAAAATCCCCGGCTCTTTCTTCCGTCGTGAGCGTGGTTCCACTGAGCGTGAGACTCTCATTTGTCGTCTCATTGACCGTCCAATGCGTCCACTCTTCCCTAAAGGGTACATGTTCGAAACCCAGATTATGCCGTCTGTTATCTCGGCTGATCTGGTTAACGATCCTGATACTCTTGCTATGGTTGCTGCTTCGGCTTCTGTTGCTGTTTCGGGTATTCCGTTTGAAGGTCCTATCGCTGCTGTGCGTGTTGGCCGTATCGATGGTGAGTTTGTTGCTAACCCGACAATTCAGCAGATGGAAGACAGTGATGTCGAAATCATCGTTTCCGGTTCTAAAGAAGCCGTCATGATGGTGGAAGGGGAATCAAAGTTCCTCAACGAAACCGAAATGCTTGATGCTATCTTCTTCGGTCACGCTGCACTGCAGCCTTTGATCGCAGTTCAGGAAGAACTTGCCAGGCTGGTTAACAAAGAGATGCGTATCTTTGAAGCCCCTGCGGTTGATGAAGCACTGGTTGCCAGGGTTACTGAACTTGCTGAGCCTAAAGTCATTGATGCCGTTAAAATCCAGAGCAAGCAGGATCGTTACGCTGCATTGTCTGACATTCGGACTGCTGTTAAAGAAGAACTGGCTGACGAGTACGAAGGTCGCGAAGGCGAAATTTCTGCTGCTCTCGGTGGCGTTGAAAAGCGCGTTGTCCGTCGTATGGTCACGAAAGATCGCATCCGTATCGATGGCCGTGACATGACCACGATTCGTCCTATCAGTTGTGAAGTTGGTGTTCTGCCCCGTGCCCACGGGAGTGCTTTGTTTACCCGTGGTGAGACTCAGGCACTGGTTGCTGCAACTCTCGGTACCGGCGTTGATGAGCAGCGGATGGACAATATCCAGGGAATGGAATTCAAGAAGTTCCTGCTTCACTATAACTTCCCTCCATTCTGTGTTGGTGAGACCAGCATGCGGTTATTCCCCGGCCGGCGTGAAATTGGTCACGGAATGCTTGCTGAGCGCAGTGCAGCTCAAATTCTGCCGAAGCATGAAGACTTCCCATATACCATCCGGATTGTTTCTGACATCCTTGAATCCAACGGTTCTTCGTCGATGGCTTCCGTCTGTGGTGCCTCTCTGTCGCTGATGGATGCCGGTGTGCCGGTTTCTGAAGCAATTTCAGGGATTGCCATGGGTCTGATCAAAGAAGGTGACGACGTCGCAGTTCTGTCCGATATCCTTGGTGACGAAGATCACCTCGGCGACATGGACTTCAAAGTGACCGGTTCCGCAAAAGGGATTACCGCTCTGCAGATGGACATCAAAATCACTGGTGTGACTAAAGAGATCATGCAGCAGGCTCTTGAGCAGGCTCGTGAAGGTCGGATTCATATCCTTGGTGAGATGGCTAAGGCGATTGATGCTCCACGATCAGAGCTCTCTGCGCACGCACCACAGATCACCAGCATCAAAGTGAAGTCTGATCAGGTCAGAACCGTTATCGGTTCAGGTGGTAAGAACATCCGTGGCATCATCGATGCGACCGGTTGCGCGATCGATATCGAAGATGACGGAACAATCAAAATTGCTTCGTCTGATGGTGCTGCTGCGAAGCAGGCGATCAAAATGATCCGTGATCTGACTCAGGAAGCTGAAGTTGATAAGCTCTATATGGGTAAAGTCAAAAAGATTATGGAATTCGGAGCATTTGTCGAGATCTTCCCTGGCACCGATGGCCTGGTTCACGTTTCTGAGCTCGCTAAAGAGCGGGTACGGAATGTGACCGATGTCCTCAATGAAGGGGACGAAGTTCTGGTCAAATGTATTGGCGTTGATCGTCAAGGTAAAATCAAGCTTTCCCGTAAGGCTGCACTCGGTATGGAAATGCCCGAAGAGGGTTAATTCCAACTGACTCCGTTTTGACAGAGTCTGTAAAACGGAAAATTGATCGAGAATGATAGAGTGGCCGGCGGAGATATTTATCTTTGCCGGCCTTTTTCGTGGAGAGACTTATGGATCAACCTCTTTTACAAATCAAAAAACTGCATCCCTCAGCTATTGTGCCAAAATATATGACGGAGCTGGCTGCCGGAATGGATATTTGTGCATTATTGGACGAAGAAATTGTTCTTAAACCCGGTGAGCGTTCTCTTGTCCCGACGGGGTTGGCGTTTGCTATCCCAGTTGGATACGAAATCCAGGTCCGTCCGCGATCCGGACTGGCGATCAAGCATGGCATCGCATTGGTAAACTCTCCCGGAACCATTGATGCTGATTACCGTGGTGAAGTAAAAATTATTATGATAAATCTTGGGCAGGAGAATTTCATTATCTGTTCCGGTGAGCGGATTGCACAACTGGTTGTTGCTCCGGTTTGTCAGGCTGAACTTATCGAAGTTGCAGAGCTGGACGAAACAGAGCGTGGTGCTGGCGGTTTTGGCCATACCGGACAGGGTCATATAAAATGACAAAGACCGATTCCAAAGATCTTCTTGAATTTCCCTGTCACTATCAGTTCAAGGCAATGGGGCTATCCGGGGATGAATTTAAGGATGCAGTCATAGCCGCGGTTGAGAAGCATGTCAGTGTTTCTGCCGATTGCGTTCGTTGTCGTCCGAGCGGAAAGGGGACGTATCAGGCGGTTTCTGTCATCGTTACGTTACACAATTATGACCAGCTTACCTCAATTTATGCGGAGCTGAGAAAAATTGATGATTTGAAAATGTTGCTTTAACTTCTCAGGATGATTACTATTTAGTATTATTATCCTTTTTATGGAGTATCGTTGTGTATGTATCAATCAATCCGGATAACCCCCAGCCACGCCTGATCAAACAGGTTGTCGAATGTCTGAAGCAAGGTGGCGTCATTGTTTATCCCACCGACACGACTTACGGAATTGGTTGTGATATTTTCAACCGTAAGGCGGTGAAGAGGATTTTTCAAATTAAGCAGCGTGACCAGAGAAAACCGTTTTCGTTTATTTGTAACAACCTTGCCGAAATTTCCAACTACGCACAGGTCAGTAACTTTGCCTTTAAAATAATGAAGCGCCATCTTCCCGGCCCCTATACCTTTATTCTCCAGGCAACGAAAATAGTTCCTGGTTCGCTCAGTACCAAACAAAAGACTGTTGGAGTCAGAATTCCTGAGAATGCAATTTGTGAAGCAATTGTCCGGGAGCTCGGTCACCCCCTTGTAACAACCAGCGCAAATACGTCCGGAGAGAATACCCCGCAGGATCCACGCGATATTGACGATCAACTGGGGCATTTAGTCGATTTTGTCATTGATGGCGGGATTTCTATGGATGAAGCATCAACAGTGATCAGCCTTCTTGATGATCAGATCGAAGTGATTCGGCAAGGGGCGGGGGATACGTCGTGGATAGAGTAATCCTTTTATGAAGTTTCCTAATGTTTCAGCGCTGAGTGATTTCTTCGATCAATACTCCGAGCTCCAAATACTTTTGACGCTGGTTGAGAATGATCCTGCTGACTACTGGTTGGTTGGCGGCTGCTTGCGCAACTTTATCCTCAACTTACCGCAAACTGATATTGATATTGCAAGTTCTTCCGATCCTACTCTGCTTGCGAAGCGCTGGGCAGCTAAGACTGGCGGGAACTGGTTCTGGCTTGATGAACAGCGTCACCAGAGCCGGGTTGTTATTCCAGACCGACTTATTCTTGATTTCAACCCACTTCGAGCCGAATCAATTGAAAAAGATCAGTTGTTACGCGATTTTACAATTAACTCATTAGCTCTTCTGGTGGATAACTCTTTCCCCGAATCATTACTTCTTGACCCCCTGAACGGTGTGGACCATCTCGAGAAGAAGCGTCTGAAGTCATGTTCTGATGAGAGTTTCAGTGATGATCCGCTGCGTATTCTCAAAGGGGTACGTCACGCTGTCACCCTTGATCTGGAATTTGAAAACGATACATGGAAACAATTATGCTCAACTTCGCCCCTGCTATCAAGGATTGCCGGAGAGCGCATTCGGGATGAATTGAAAAAAATACTTGCAAGTAAAAATGTTGCAAAAGGCCTTCAACTTCTTGATGAAAGCGGAGTTCTGCAGGTTATTCTCGGTCATCCGGGGAGTCAGTGGAGCAGCGAGCACCTTGCGAGTGAATTGACACTTTTAAATAATAAATTGGCCCAGTTTTCAGATTTTAACTTGCCCGGCCTGGAATCTGTTGAGCAATTCAATGCCCGCGAGATGATTCTGTTTACAGAACTGCTGAAAGAATATGCCCCTGAAAATCGGTCCGATATTTTACACAATCGGTTGCGCCTCAGTCGCCAGCTTGAACGGGTAGTAAATGCATTGTCCAGACCTTCTGATTCGGCACTGTTACAGTCATTAGCGGTTGTCTCTGAACCGCGCCAGCAGGCTCTTCTTGTTGAGCTATTAAACCCGTTTGCAGCTTTGAAACTTCTCTACTGGGGGGTCTGTCGCGACAAGTTTGATTTAGAACGACTTAAAAAATTGATTGGCTCTTTTAATACTTTGAAATTCCATGGTCGCATCCCGGATTTATTAAATGGAAAGCAGGTGTCAGCGGCACTACAGAATGTTTCACCGCGGCAGATCGGTGTCTATCAGTCACGAATAAAACTAGCTGAAATTAATGGGGAAATCTTTTCTGCAACGGATGCTGAAAAGTGGTTGAAAACAAAATTATCATTTGACAATGAAGAAGCGTAGTCTCTATACTGCGTTTTCCAAATGCGGGAGTAGCTCAGTTGGTAGAGCGTCAGCTTCCCAAGCTGAATGTCGCGAGTTCGAACCTCGTCTTCCGCTCCAGAAAATAGTCACCCCGGATCGTTGATCCGGGGTTTTTTAGTTTGTCCAGCGTAGCTGGCAAACCCGGCCTGTTATAAGAAACAGGCGTCACCCCGATTGTGAGGAGAATGAAAAAGCCAAGGTTCACGATCAGCGCTATTTTGACATCATTGAAGGATATCTAAAGGTCGCGCAGGAAAAGGGCGAAATTTCAACTGACCATGAATTGTTTGACCTCTCCGTCCATTTTTTCTCTCTTTACCTTGGTCTGCTTGCCGGCTGGTATACAGGTTATCTAAATTTGGTCGAAGAGGTCGAAGTCGAAGTCGCAATGTCAACGCTGTTCAAGCAGGTCATTGGAGGGATTGAACCTTGAAAAAGTGTGTTTTTATCCTTCTGTTTCTCTTCTTAAAGCATCAACAAAAAAACCGGGAAGGCCTCGAAC
>JAMOPE010000369.1 GCA_027064785.1 Geobacteraceae bacterium | reverse complement strand
CATACCCCTTCGGAGTGGCAATCCGCAGTTCAAAGCCGGCAATCGCAGCCGCATTGATCCAGCTGTTGGCCATATTGTTGCCGTCACCAATCCAGCAATATTTAAGATCGCGATAATTTTCTTTATGCTCGGTGACGGTGAACATGTCGGCAACCAGCTGACACGGATGGTAAAGGTCACTCAGACCATTGATGACCGGGACATAACTGTTCTCAGCAAACTCTTCGAGAGCCGCGTGGGAATAGGTTCGTGCCATAACGCCGTCACAGTATCCCGACATGACCCGGGCGGTATCCTTGATCGGCTCACCACGACCCATCTGGGTTGTCCCTGAATGGAGGAACAGAGCATGGCCGCCAAGCTGAAACATCCCGACTTCAAACGAAACGCGGGTCCGGGTTGAACTTTTTTCGAAAATCATCCCCAAGGTCTGACCTTTGAGAAGTTCATGGGGAATTCCCTCTTTCTGCTTCTGTTTCAACTCTTTAGAAAGAGCAAAAATTGATTCCAGGTCTTCCAGTGACCAGTCGATCAGGGCTAAAAAATCTTTATTCATCAGTTCGTCTCCGTTCCCGATTGTGCGAGGATGGTATCTAAAATATCAATCATCTGGTCAATTTCTGCCTGAGTGACGATCAGCGGCGGGACAAAGCGGAGGACTTTTCCGGCTGTGCAGTTGATCAGTAGTCCCTGCTCAAGGGCAGTTTTAACGATTTCGCCTCCCTCGATAGAAAGTTCCATTCCGATCATCAATCCGCGTCCACGTATCTGGGTGATAAAGGAATATTTCTGTCGTAACTCTTCCAGTTTTTCCCGCAGATAATCACCCATGGCAACGCTGTTTTCCAGAACATTGCTATTGAGATATACCTTCATCGCAGCGACTCCGGCAGCAGCCAGCAGCGGGTTACCACCAAAGGTTGAGCCGTGAGTTCCGGGGCCGAGTGCCGCAGCATATTTTTCCCGCACAACCATCGTCCCGATGGGTGGCCCGGCGGCGAGGGCTTTCGCCAGCGTCATGACATCGGGTTCCACACCGTCGTGCTGATAGGCGAAAAGTTTTCCGGTTCGTCCCAGACCAACCTGCACCTCATCAAAAACCAGCAGCAGATTATTTTGATTACACAACTCGCGGACCGCCTGAAGGTATCCTGGCGGTGGGACATTGATCCCCCCTTCACCCTGAATCGGTTCGAGCATAACCGCACAGGTTTGCGGAGTGATGGCGGCTTTGATCGATTCAATATCACCGAACGGAACAAATTTGAATCCCGGTAGCAAGGGTGCAAAACCGCTGCGGATTTTTTCTTGATTGGTGGCACTGATCGTACCAAAAGTGCGGCCATGGAAAGAGTTTTCAGCGGCGATAATCTCAAAACGATCGGCCCCAAAATTGTCACAACTGTACTTGCGCACCAGCTTCAGTGCTGCTTCGTTGGCTTCGGCCCCTGAGTTGCAGAAGAAGACCCGGTCACCGAATGAATTTTCACACAGCAGTTCCGCCAGCTCAATCTGCTGCGGAATATGATAGAAGTTGGAGCAATGGAGCAGAGTTTCTGCCTGCTTCTGTAAAGCGGTGACAATATCGGGATGACAATGACCCAGATTGTTCACGGCAACCCCGGCAAGAAAATCGAGATATTTTTTGCCGTCAATATCGGTCAGCCAGCACCCTTTACCACTTGCGGCAACCAGCGGATAACGACCGTAGGTTGCGGCGACGTGGGTCAATCCGCGATCAATCCATGACTGTGATGTGCTCATCAGCTGTACCTCGCAACAACGGTTCCGATCCCTTTATCGGTGAACATTTCGAGCAGACAGGCGTGCTCCATCCGGCCATCGACAATGTGGGTTTTTGTGACCCCTTCTTCTACGGCGTCGACGCAGCAGTTCACCTTGGGGATCATTCCGCCGGAGATGGTTCCGTCGTTGATCAGATCGGGGACGCGCTGGACATCGATGGTCGAAATCAGCTTCCCCTGTTTGTCTTTGACCCCTTCAATATCGGTCAGCAGAATCAGCTTCTCCGCCTTGAGGGCTCCGGCGATTCTTCCGGCAACCAGATCGGCGTTAATATTGTAGGTCTCACCGCTCAGGCCGCTACCGATGGGAGCGATGACGGGGATGAAATTACTCTCTTCCAGATTTCTGATGATCGCCGGATCGACCGACTCAACTTCACCGACCATGCCGATATCGATGATTTCGGGAGTCAATGTGTCGGGGTTGACAGTCGTCATCTCCAGCTTACGTGCTTGAATCAGACCGCCATCCTTGCCGGTGATACCAACGGCTTTACCGCCGTGGCGATTAATATTGGTGACGATCTCTTTGTTGACCTTGCCACCGAGAACCATTTCGACAACATCCATCGTTGCGCTGTCGGTGACACGCATCCCCTGGACAAAATGGCTTTCGATTTTCATCGCTTCGAGAACTTTGCCGATCTGCGGGCCACCGCCGTGAATCACCACCGGGTTGAGGCCGACATATTTCATCATGATGATATCGCGGGCGAAGCCCTCTTTCAGATGTTCTTCGACCATCGCGTTACCACCGTACTTGATGACGATTGTCTTCCCGGTGAATCGTCTGATCCACGGGAGGGTTTCCATCAGAATATTGGCTTTTTCAATCAGTTTTTCCATTGCCATCTGCTTTGCCTTCTACAAAATATACCGGGAGAGATCTTCGTCCTGGCTGATTTCAACCAGACGGCTTCTCACTTCATCCGCTGTCATCCTGACCTGTTTTTCGGTCAGTTCAGGAGCAGTGAAGGAGAGCTCTTCGAGCAGTTTCTCCAGAATTGTGTGTAACCGTCGCGCCCCGATATTTTCGGTTCGCTCATTGACTGTTTTGGCGATCTTTGCCATTTCACGAATGGCCTCGTCATCAAAATCGAGATCGATCGATTCGGTTTTCATCAGCTCTTTATACTGCCGGATCAGGGCATTTTTCGGCTCGGTGAGGATACGGTAGAAATCGTTCTCATCAAGACTGTTCAGCTCAACCCGGATCGGGAAGCGACCCTGCAATTCAGGGATCAGATCGGATGGTTTTGCCATGTGAAATGCCCCGGCAGCAACAAACAGGATGTGGTCGGTTTTGATCGACCCGTGTTTGGTACTGATCGTGCTGCCTTCGACAATCGGTAGAATATCGCGCTGCACACCTTCGCGTGACACTTCGGGACCGTGGACTCCTTCACGACTGGCGATTTTATCGATCTCATCGATAAAGATGATCCCGTTCTGTTCTGCCCGTTCTTTGGCGAGGGTGACGACATTTTCCATGTCGATCAGCTTTTCGGCTTCCGATTCGATCAGATGCTCACGCGCTTCACTGACTTTGACCCGTTTATGCTTGGTGTTCTTCGGGAACAGGTTGCCGAACATCTCTTTGATGTTCATCCCCATCTCTTCGTTTCCCTGCGGAGTGAAGACGCCCATGGCCGGCATACTGCTGACTTCGACTTCAACCTCGACAAAACGATCTTCCAGTTCACCGAGTCGCAACAATTTCCGCAACCGGTCGCGGGTGTGCTGACGCTGCTCCAGTTTGTCGGGGGAGAGGTCAGCTTCACCGGGCAGCAGCAGATCGAGGAGCTTTTCCTCGGCGTTGGCTTCTGCCTTGAGCTGCATCTTTTTGGTCTCTTCGGTCTTGACCATGTTGATGGCAAGTTCAAGAAGATCACGGACCATACTTTCGACATCGCGACCGACGTAGCCGACTTCGGTGAATTTGCTCGCTTCGACCTTGATAAAGGGAGCTTGAGCCAGTTTCGCCAGGCGTCGGGCGATTTCGGTTTTACCGACACCGGTCGGGCCGATCATAATGATATTTTTGGGGGCGATCTCATCACGCAGTTCAGCAGGAACCTGCTGACGGCGCCAGCGATTTCGCAGGGCGACGGCGACGGCACGTTTCGCATCGTTCTGGCCGATGATGTAACGATCGAGTTCTGAAACGATCTCTCTCGGGGTGAAATTGTTCACTTTATAACCTCAACAGAAATATTATCGTTGGTGTAGATGCAAATATCGGCTGCGATATGCAGCGCTTCTGTCACAATTTTCTCAGCATCAAGCGCTGAGTGGGCAATCATCGCCCGGGCCGCGGCCAGAGCGAAACTTCCACCCGAACCGATCGCAGCGACACCATCGTCGGGCTCGATGACATCACCTGCACCGGAGATCACCAGAGTGACATCTTCGTCAGCGACGATCAACAGAGCTTCGAGGCGGCGCAGCACTTTATCTGTCCGCCAGTCTTTGGCAAGGGCGACCGCTGCCCGCGACAAATTGCCGCGATATTCCTGCAATTTGGCTTCAAACTTTTCGAACAGAGTAAATGCATCGGCAGTACTCCCGGCAAATCCGGCTAAGACTTTATCCTGATAAAGCCGGCGGATTTTACGTGCACCGTGTTTCATGACGGTGTTGCCAAGGCTGACCTGTCCGTCACCTGCTAGTGCAACCTGAGAGTTGTGGCGAACGCAGCAGATTGTTGTCCCTTTGAACATGAATCACTCCAAAATATAGACTGCAAAAAAGATCTGTGCATTGCAGATAAAAATCTGACAACAAATGATAACAAATAACATAAAGAAGGGACGGGGATAAAGGGTTAAAGCAACAATTTTGGGAGGAAAAAGTAGGTTTTATAAGGGTTTTATGCCGATCGGGGGAATTCGATTGTTGCTACCGTGGTGTCTTCCGGTCTGCTGTCGATGTAGAGCTGTCCCCCCATGCTGCGAATGAAGTCACGGGCATAATAAAGACCAAGCCCGAAACCGCGAATCTGACCGGTATTCTCGGGATCAACCTGATAGAATTTATTGAAGATTTTTGCCAGTTCGTGCTGTGGAATCCCTCTACCACTATTTTTGACGACCAGCCTGACGTAACTGTTATCCATCTCCCCTTCGACACTGACAGAGCCTTCTGCGGGGGTGAATTTAACGGCATTGTCAAGCAGGGCACGGATCGCAAAACTGATTCGCTGCGGGTTGAGCATCAGCTGCTCCGGCGGCAGGGGTGGCTCAACCCGATTGGAAAAGTGAATTTTGCGCTGCTGAGCGGCGGGTTGCATGGTGATCGCAATCCGGTCTGCAATGAGCCCGAGATCGATCGATTCCAGAGGGAGATTCTTGTCCTGCAGGGTTGCTTCGCTGAAATAGAGGAGGTCCTGAATCAGCTGCTCCAGATGAATTGTTTCGGCCTGGACCATGCTGACCATCTGCTTGAAGTCGGCATCGTTCGGACTTTCAACGCCCTCGGCAATATTCTGGATAAACAGCGAAATAGCGGTCGCCGGAGTTTTCAGCTTGTGTGAAATCAGTCCCAGAAAGTCACTTTTTAATTGATCGGTCCGTTTTAGATCGATGAGTTCCTGCTGGATTTTCTGTTTTTCAAAAACGTTATCAACGGTGGTGCAGAGTTGCAGAATATTGATTGGTTTATTGATGAAGTCGGCTGCCCCCGCTTTGAGTGCTTTTAGAATGACACTTTTATCGGAGTAGCCGGTCATCAGGATGACGGCTTGATCGGGGTGGTGCTCCTTGATTTTCTGCAAAAGTTCCAGCCCGTCAAGTTTGGGCATAATGACGTCACTCAGGACAACATCGACTGGAGTTTTTTCGAGAACTTCAAGGGCTTCAAGACCATCACAAGCGAGCAGGACATGGTAGTCTTCGAGGGCTTCAACGCAGAGAGCACGGATGATCGGTTCATCATCAACACAGAGAACTGTTTTTAGTTTGGGTGCCGGGGCTGTAAACATCATTTATGAAATCTCTGTGGTGTTGTGCCTGTATGGCTGCCTACAAAGTAAAATTGTGTGGTTTATTAAATATAGCGGAGCAGCCGGAGATGTCCAGCATCCGACTGCTCCTTATCCCTTTTCGGCAATAATAAATTCTATTGCAGGAGATTCTTCAACTGCTCCGGTGCTGCTTTCAGCAGCTCATCAATTTTACCGATATCTGAACCACCCGCCTGAGCCAACTCGGGACGACCGCCACCACGACCACCGACAATCTCGGCCAACGGCTTGATCAGATTTCCTGCCTTGACTTGAGATGTCAGATCTTTGGTGACTGCGACCAGCAGGGCGACTTTTCCACCGGCATCGGATACCAGCACCAGAACTCCTGATCCCAGTTTATCGCGGAGCTGGTCAGAAAATTCACGTAGCCCCTTGCCGTCAACATCAGAAATTTTGACCGCAAGAAGTTTGATGCCGTTGACATCCTGAACCTGATCGAGAAGCTCGCCGCTGCGGTTGGCGTTGGCCTTTGCCTGGAGCTGCTCCAGCTCTTTTTCCAGCTCTTTCTGCTGCTCAACCATTTTCTGCAGCCGCAGTTCCAGCTTCTGCGGATCACTTTTGACCAGATTGGCAAGGCGCTGCAATGTCTGCTGCTGTTCCTGAATCTGGGCCAGTGCGGTCGCTCCGGTGACGGCTTCAATCCGCCGGACTCCGGCAGCAATCCCGCTTTCACTCAGGATACGGAACAGTCCGATATCGCCAGCGGCACGGGCGTGGGTTCCGCCACACAATTCCATACTGTAATCACCGATGTTGACGACGCGGACCACATCACCATACTTTTCGCCAAACAGCGCCATTGCTCCTGCATCTTTGGCGGCATCGGCACTCATTTCACGACATTCAACCTGGGCGTTAGCCCGAATCTGCTGGTTGACTTCGGTCTCAATTTTGCTCAATTCCTCGGCTGTGACCGGGGAAAAGTGGGTGAAGTCAAAGCGCAACCGTTCGGCGGTGACCAGTGAACCGGCCTGCTTGATGTGGTTCCCAAGATGTTTTTGCAACGCCGCCTGCAGCAGGTGGGTTGCGGTGTGGTTGAGGATAATCTTCTGGCGGCGTTCGTTATCAACTTTGATGGTTGCGGTATCGCCGGTTTTGATCGCCCCGGTGACAACTTCACAGATGTGAACAAAGAGTTCGGGGAGCGGTTTTCTGGTATCGATAATCCGCAAGGTTGCTTCAGTGGTGATGATTTCACCGGTGTCACCAACCTGACCCCCCGATTCACCGTAGCACGGGGTGACGGTGGTAATGACCTCGACTGTTTCACCACAGCTCGATTCATCAACCAGCTCACCCTGACGGATCAGTGCCAGAACATCACCCTGATCTTCGAGCTTGTCGTAGCCACTGAACTCGGTCTTGAGACCTTTCTCGACCAACTGCTTGTAAATTGTCGAAACTGCTTCTTCTCCCGATCCTTTCCAGTGCTTACGAGCTTTGGCTCGTTGTTCTTCCATGCACGCTTCAAAACCCTCTTCGTCGAGGCTGTAACCGTCTTTTTCAACAATATCGGCGGTCAGGTCGACGGGGAAGCCGTAGGTGTCGTAGAGCTTGAAAACTGTTTCACCGGGGATGATGGTTTTTTTGTCAGCAGCGAGGCTGGCGATTTCATCCTGCAGAATCCGCAGGCCGTTGCCGAGGGTCTGGATGAAGCGTTCTTCCTCGTTCTGGACGACTTTAGCGACAAAATCTTTCCGTTTGGCTTCTTCGGGATAGGCGGTTGCCATCGATTCAAGGACGTAAACCGCGGTCTTGAACAGGATTGGATCTTCGAAACCGAGCATTTTGGCGTGACGCATGGCGCGGCGCATGATCCGGCGCAAGACGTAGCCGCGGCCTTCGTTGGACGGCAGAACTCCATCGGCAATCAAGTAGGCGGTTGCCCGGCTGT
>JAMOPE010000368.1 GCA_027064785.1 Geobacteraceae bacterium | reverse complement strand
ACAGCTCAAGAGCCTGATTACCATCAAAAGCACAGCTCACCTTGTAGCCAAACTCTTCCAGTAAGTCAGCCCCCAGCAAAGCGAGGCTTTTTTCGTCATCAACAAACAGTATCTTTTTTTCAGTTGTCACAACTGATGTCCTTGTCGCTACTGAATAATTGTACTGCAGGGCAATCCACTTTAATCAAAAGATCATAGGAATACCACATTAACACATACTTTTATTAATGGTAAGCAATATTTATAATATTTAAACTGATTCATGTTTTTAGCTTGCCAAATCGGAGAAAAATTAATAAACTTAAACGAAGTTACTTTGAGAATTCAAAATTCCTTACAGAGTTGGAGGCTGACTCTATGGCAAGAATGGTAGAAAATCCGGATCTGGCATTTCGCTTGGCACGTGCTATTGTTTCAGATATTGCACTCTACAATCAGGATAAGGTCGCTGAAGGGATCAAGAGTGACAGTATCTTTGAGATCATGGATGAAGAACTCGAAGAGGGTCGTGAGCACTTCTTCACCCGGGTTTCTCCCGAAATGTCAAACCGTGAACATCTTTATGAACGTGCCATTGTCGATGTCATGATTAAACAAGCCGGGAAAATTGAAAGTCAGATCTGGTAGATGAGCCCAACTCAACAGCTGACTTTCCCTGAGGATCGTTCTCCTGAGCGACTTGATGCGTATGTCTCGGAATGCCTCCCCGATATCAGTCGCTCACAATTAAAAAAATTAATCGATACAGGGTTCATTTCTGTCAATGGTCATACGGCCAAAGCCAGTACAAAGCTTAGGGGCGGAGAAATTCTCGACATCACCCTCCCCGCTCCCGAACCAACCGAAGCACTTCCTGAAGACATTCCCATTCACATCCTATATGAAGATCAGGATGTTGTCGTCATCGATAAGGCCGCCGGGATGGTCGTTCATCCTGCCGCCGGTCATTCAGGAGGAACGCTGGTCAATGCTCTGCTGCACCACTGCGATGACCTTGCAGGAATCGGCGGGGAGTTACGCCCCGGCATCGTCCATCGCATCGATAAAGATACCTCGGGAGCTATTGTTGTTACCAAAAACGATCAGGCACACCAGCACTTGGCTGAACAGTTCAAAGAGCACTCCGTCAATCGGCGCTATGTTGCATTAGTCCATGGCCATCCGGGAAAAAGCTCCGGAGTCATCGATCAGCCGATCGGCCGACATCCCACCCAGCGCAAAAAGATGAGTGGAAAGTCGACTAAGGGCAAGCGGGCTGTCACCCACTGGAAAGTGCTAAAGCAGTATAACGTCAATCCCCTGAGTCTGGTCGAATTTAGGCTAGAGACGGGACGAACCCACCAAATCAGAGTCCATTTTGCCGAGATCAACTGCCCGTTGGTTGCCGATCCCCTCTATGGGAACCGCTCCCGATTATTGGCGATCAAAGACAGTGAATTAAGAAAACTGATCGATCGGCTGCCGGGACAAGCTCTTCACGCCCGTAGTTTGGGATTTATTCATCCCACCAGTGGAAAATATCTGGAATTTTTTAGTGAAATACCCGACACTCTGCAAGATATCATTTCGTATCTGGATAAAAATAGTCAGTAGCTCATCAATAGAGCAATTCATACACACAAAAACAGGGTAAAAAAGGCACATTTCTGTCAATACAGCAGAAGTTAATACGTGCCCTTTATATACCCCGCGTTCAGCAATGGAGTTCCCAATGAAGCTTGTCCGCCAAGGTAAAATTTCTTTCCTGCAACCGGAAAAGTTGCCCGCAAATCTGGCCGCGGGGTTCAGTACCCGTAATGGCGGTGTCAGTCGTCCACCCTACAATTCCCTCAATCTCGGATTGGGAACCGATGACCAGCCTGCAAATATTGAAGGTAACCGAGCAACCTTTACCCGGGCGTTTGACCTGTCCCCGCATCAGCTTCTAACGGTTAAGCAGGTTCATGGCGATGATATTCTACTGATTGATGAGAACAACCCCGATCTAAGTCATTTTTTATCGGTAGAAGTTGATGCCATCGTTACCAATCAGCCCGACATTATGATCGGGATTCTAACCGCCGACTGTTTTCCTATCATCATCTGGCATTCCAGTGGAAAAGTCGCAGCAGTCATCCATGCCGGGTGGCGTGGGGCGTCCAACGGCCTCATCGGCAAAGTGGTCACAACGTTGATCCAACAATTTGATTGCTCAGCAGAAGATTTATTTGCTGCCATCGGTCCAGGAATTGGAGAGCACACTTACGAAGTCGACCGCCCGGTTCGTGATGCCTTCCGCAAGGGGACAGGTTTCTGGAATGAAATTTCAACGGAGACAAGTTTAGGGCACTGGAAGCTGAATCTACCGTTGAGCTGTCAGCTGCAACTTGAAAAAGCCGGACTGAAAACGCAGCATATCGAGATAACAAAAGAGTGTACCTGCTGCCACCCTGAACTGTTCTTCTCCCATCGACGCGACAATGGAGTCACAGGCAGGCAAATAAGTTTTATTCAGTTATCAAAATAAACCACCATGCACTGAAAGTGCATGAGTTTGAGTCGGGACTGAAAGTCCCTAATCACCAAAATCTTTTCCTCTCCCTCGGGGAGAAGGTGGCGCAAAGCGTCGGGTGAGAGGATATCCCGGCAACAACTGCCCCCTCATCCGCCCTGTCGGGCACCTTCTCCCCAATGGAGAAGGAAACAATGAGTAGCAACTGAAAGTCTTGGACTAAAGTCCATGGTTTTCACCAGCGTGATGGGACAATAAAAAATCTTTTTTTGACATTTTTTCAATTGTTCAGGTTTTTGTCAGACCCGGCAAATATACTGCAGAAATAACTTACTCACTTACCTGAAGGTCAAAACAGGTTCCGGAGGGGGGAAGCCCCCATCATCTCACGATGATGGGGGCTTTCTAGTTTTTAATGAAGAAGCTTATTTGCGCCAGAACGATGGGAAAAACAGCACCAGCACCGTAAACAGTTCCAGCCGGCCCATCAACATGCAGACAATCAGGACCCATTTTCCGAACGCGGGGACATGAGCAAAGTTATCAACCGGCCCGACACTTCCCAGTCCGGGACCAATATTCGAAAGGCAGGCAATAACTGCTGCTGCTGCCGAAACCAGATCCATTCCGGTGGCTGCAACCAAGAGCGATCCGACAACAAATACGCCGATGAAAACAGCAAAAAATCCGAGGATTGACTGCAACACCTCTTTATCAACCGGTCGGTTCCCCAGCTTTACCAAGCGAATTGCCCGTGGATGAATCAGGCGAAAAATTTGAACTTGAGCGTGTTTGAAAAGGAGGAGGATTCGCGCGACCTTCATTCCACCACCGGTCGATCCGGCGCAGCCACCAATAAACATCAACAGCAGAAGAATGTACTGGGCGAGAACCGGCCAGAGTTCAAAATCTGCTGTGCCGAAACCGGTTGTCGTCATAATCGATGACGTTTGAAAAATAGAGTAGCGAAGATTTTCACCAAGATGGAGGTAAACACCATCCTTCCAGTTAAAAATCATCACAAGAACGGTCGAAACGAAGATAATCCCTAAATAAGCCCGCAGTTCTTCGCTGCGGAAAAACTCG
>JAMOPE010000367.1 GCA_027064785.1 Geobacteraceae bacterium | reverse complement strand
GATCATAAATAGAGTAATAACACCATCAATATAACTGCTGTCGTAAGCAGCAATTGAGGCGTTCCGGGTCGAGAACCCACCGGTTGCCAGAGTGGCAAAGGAGTGGCAGATTGCATCAAAAAAGTTCATCCCGCCGAACATCAGCAGTAGGGTTTCTACCGCTGTAAGTAGCACATAAACACCCCACAACATTTTTGCGGTGTCCTGAATCCGTGGTTTAAGACGATCAGCAGTCGGGCCGGGAACCTCAGCTTTAAACAACTGCATACCACCCACCCCAAGCATCGGCAAAATTGCCAGAGACAAGACAATGATTCCCATCCCTCCCAGCCAGTGGGTTAGGGCCCGCCAGAAAAGGAGGCTTTGCGGCAATGCTTCAATTTCTGTCAGGATTGTCGAACCGGTCGTCGTAAAGCCACTCATTGTCTCAAAAATGGCATCAAGGGGAGATGGGATTGATCCAGCCAAAAAATAGGGAAGAGCACCGAAAACAGAAAAAATTGCCCAGCCGAAGGTGACGACAGCAAATCCTTCACGCACTGTCAGTTCTTTCGGGCTACGACAGAACCGGAACAGCAGCCCCCCGCTGATAAAACAGACGATGGCAGAGAGGACAAAAGCACTCCAGACACCGTCTCCATAGTAGAAAGAAACCGGGAGAGGGACAAACAGGGAGGCACCGAGAAACAGCAGCAATGCACCCAAAATCCGTAACGTCAGAATCAGGTTCATTTAGGCAAAAAACCTCTCGACCTTTTGCAGTGCTTCGGGAAGAGTAAACACAACAACCCGATCCCCTTCCAGAAGGACACTGTCTCCGGTCGGAATTTCGTAGTTATTGCCACGAACAATCGCCCCGATAATCGCACCACGGGGGAAGTGCAATGCACTCAACGGGGTATCAAGAAGACCGCTGTCCTTGCCGATTTCAAGCTCAAGAACTTCGGAGTTACTTCCTTCAACTGCAGTCAGAGAAATAACATCCCCCCGCCGGACAAATTTGAGAATTGCCGCCGCAGCAGCAAGTCGTGGTGAGATACAGGCATCAATGCCCAACTCAGCAGCAAGTCCAATCAATTCAGGCTGGCTGACCAGAGCCAACGTCCGACGTACTTTGTGTTGCCGCGCCAGGAGGCAGGTCAGGATATTGGTCTGGTCGTTATCGGTCACAGCGATAAAGACATCGGCATCGGTTAACCCTTCATCAACAAGGGTCTGGACGTCCAATCCTTCAGCATTGATAACAACAGCTTTATTTAATTGTTCCGCCAGCTTGTAGCAGCGATCTTCATCTTTTTCGATCACCTTGGTCTGAAAATGGAGTTTTTCCAGATTCAGAGCAACCTGCAACCCGATACGACTGCCACCGAGAATAAATGCACGGTGTGTCGATTTCTTTTCCAAACGCTCCGACTGCAAAAGATAGTTGATTGCCGGCAATTCCTGCGGTGGAGCAAAAATATAGATACGGTCACCCGCCTGAATTGTGTCATCCCCGCACGGGATAATCGTTGTATTATCACGGTTGATTGCCACCACAATAAAACGGTACATCCCCCGCAGTTCGCCGAGTTCAGTCAGGGTCAGATCACACAGAGGACTTTCTTTCTCAACCCGGTAGCCCTGAAATAAAATCTGACCATCGGCAAATTCAGCGACGTCAAAGGCTTTTGAATTACACGCCAGCTTAGAGAGTTCCTCAGCGACGGCATCTTCAGGGTTAATCAGTAGGTCGATCCCCAGTTTCTCTTTTGAGAGAACCGCTTTCTGACAGGTGTATTCGATATTTTTAGTCCGGGCAATCAGGATTTCAACCTGATATTCACGGGCCAGCAGACAGGCAAGGATATTGACTTCATCCATATTGGTGACAGCGATAAAAATATCAACTTCACCGATTCCAGCCTGTTCCAGAGTTTCAGCACTGGCACCATTGCCAACGACACCAAGGACATTTAAACGATCCTGAGCCCGTTCGACAACCGCTTCATCCTGATCAACCAGCGTCACTTCATGACCTTCGCGGGAAAGGCGGTCGCAAAGAAAATAGCCGACCTGCCCGGAACCAACGATAAGGATCTTCATATATCAACTCTTTCCATTCTGCTCTCAGAAATAAACCACCATGCACTGAAAGTGCATGGGTTTGAGTCGGGACTGAAAGTCCCTAATCACCAAAATCTTTCCCTCTCCCTCGGGGAGAGGGTGGCGCAAAGCGTCGAGTGAGGAGATATCCCGGCAACAACTGCCCCCTCATCCGCCCTGTCGGGCGCCTTCTTCCCAGTGGAGAAGGAAACAATGAGTAGTAACTGAAAGTCTTGGACTAAAGTCCATGGTTTTCACCAGCGTGATGGGACAATAAATCACAACTTTGCAAGATCGCATATATTGAGATTTTGTGCAATAATCGGCTGGTTGAAGTCGCCGAGGGCATCTTCACCTTCCGGAACAAGGATAGAAATAAGGATTTTTATGGATTTCATAGTCGATGTCGACGAGAGCTTTATCCGCCACGAACGAGAAAAAGCCCGTGCACTACGCAAGCAAAATTGGTGGAAAAACAAGATCGCCAAAGGAACCTGCCACTACTGCGGCAAGGCCGTTCCCCCTAAAGAGCTGACTCTCGATCATATCGTTCCGGTTGCCCGCGGAGGACGTTCGACGAAAGGCAACTGTGTCCCGGCATGTAAAGAGTGCAACAATCAGAAAAAAAATCTCCTGCCGATGGAATGGGATGACTACTTGAAAAAACTTGAAAAACTGTAAACACAGTCACTCTGTCGCCATCCCAGCTCCCGCAATCATCTTGCCGCAATCGCGGCAACAGCCCCGACGATCCAGCCGATTTTCCACACCGAAACGATCCCGGCGGATCACCACCTGCTGACATTCGGGACAAAGTGTTTCTGCGGCAACTCCTAGATTTCCGATATAGACATAATTCAGCCCAACACCTCGACCAATTTCAGCAGCGCGATATAATCTTTCTTCCGGAGTTGGTGACACATCGGTCATTTTGTATTGCGGATAAAAGCGGCTGATATGCCAGGGGGTATCACAACCCAACTCGGTCGCAATAAATTCAGAAATATCCTGAAGCTCACCAGGATCATCATTCACCCCCGGAATCACCAGAGTTGTCACTTCAAGCCAAACACCATAATCGCTGAGTCTTTTCAGGTTATCAAGAACCGGTTGAAGGCGCCCACCGGTATATTGGAGATAAGTTTCATCGCGAAATGATTTCAGATCAATATTGGCAGCATCCAGCCAGATATGGGCCTGCTCCAGCATTTCAGCCGACATATAGCCATTGCTGACGTAGATATTGGTCAGACCGGCTTGTCGCGCCAGTCGTGCGATATCATCACTGTATTCAAAGAAAATTGTCGGTTCGGTATAGGTGTAAGCGATAGAGTGACATGCAGCAGCCTTCGCGGTACGAACAATATCCTCAGGGGAGATCACATCTTCAGGAGCAGCCACATACTGAGAATCAAGCTGAGAAACCTGCCAGTTCTGACACCACTGACACGACAGGTTACAGCCCGGAACTCCGAGGGAAAAAGTCCGGCTGCCGGGATAAAAATGGTAAAGGGGCTTCTTCTCAATCGGATCGACATGGTGACTGATCACTCGACCATCGGCACTTGTCCATAGCTCTCCGCTCCGGTTCTGTCGAACCCGGCAAATACCCTCGCAGCCATCAGCTATCACGCAATAATGACTGCATAGCTGACAACAAACCTTGCCGTTATCCAGTTGTTGATAAAGTGATGCTTTTTTCATTCTGACAACCTATCCATAGATATCAGTATATAACACAAAAAATCCCACGCTAGAAACGTAGGATTCTTTGTACTTAAGCGTGAATGTCAGTTGATGCTAGAACTTTCCAAATTCATCATCGTCCAGCTTAATATCGGGTTGAGACTGCGCATCGATATTGTCCCATCCACCAGCGGCACCCGCTGGAAGCGTCGGCTGTTCCGCAACAGGAGCAACGGCAGCGACAAAAGAAGGACTCCCCGGCATTTGTCCCTGGACATGAGTCAGATTAAAACGACTGAGTAGGTGTTTTAAATGAGCTGACTGGCTCGACAGCTCTTCAGCCGATGCCGCCGATTCTTCAGCCGTCGCGGTACTCTGTTGCACCGCCTGATCAATTTGTCC
>JAMOPE010000366.1 GCA_027064785.1 Geobacteraceae bacterium | reverse complement strand
GGACTTACCCGAAAAAGATGATCAGACCATGGGGAAGTTTATTTCTGAGGTTGAGCGGCGTTTTAAATATCTGCCGTTTGCTCCCGTTCTGTTTGTGTCCGCGTTAACCGGGCAACGTGTCAGTAAGATTATGTCAAAGGTTGAAGAAGTTGCTGCCGAATTTAATCGACGGATTCCGACTTCTCAACTCAATCAGGGGCTTGAAGAGTTTGTCAGTAAACATCCGCCGTCCATGGCGGGAACACAGCGGATTAAATTCTATTATGCGGCACAGAGTGCGGTCAGGCCACCGTCGTTCGTTTTGTTTACCAATCGCCCCGATAACATTCACTTTTCATATCAACGTTATCTGGTAAACTGTTTTCGTGAAAAGTTTAATTTTGATCAGGTTCCGATCCGTCTTCAGTTTAAAGGGCGGGGTCGACAGAAATAGGTTGTTAGATCGGGAAAAATTGATTTTATGGCACTTGAAGGTTGTTTAGAAGATCTGGGGATTCGCGATATTTTGCAGATTGTCAGTTTAAGTAAAAAATCGGGGACATTGTTGCTAAAACAGCAGCAGGGTGAAGGCGTTATTTCTTTTGTCGATGGGCAGGTGATTCGTGCATCATCAACGTTTTTTCCCGAAACCCTCGGTCAATTATTGCGTCGGAGAAATCTGGTCACTAAGGAACAGGTTGTTGCAGCACTTAAGTATCAGCAGCAGCTCGAAAAGCATCAACCTCTGGGACAGATTCTTATCGAGAAATACCAGCTCTCCTCAGATGATATCGAACAGGTTGTTGCCGCTCAGATTGAGAAAATTGTCTTTAGTTTCTTTTCGTGGGATCGGGGTGATTTCTGTTTTGAACTTGGAGAACCTGAAGCATTTGGTAGTGCACTGTTAAACCCCATCGATTTTATGCTTGAAAAAGGACTGAGTTCTCAGCGCCTGGTGGTTAAAGGAAAGAAAATTGTTGAGTCGGGAGATGCTGCGGTCGACAATGAATCGATTGAGCGTGAACTGGTCGAGCTTGAGACTCATCAAAACCGCCAGGGACTGGATCTGTTGCGCGGGATGCTGGCGGAACTTGAACATCCCGAGTACGGGGGTGGAATTATTCTGTTGATTCTCCGTTATGCCAGTGAAATTATGAATCGTGCGATTATTTTTGACGTGCGTGGCAACCAATTGGTTGGTCTAGGACAGTTCGGTTTGACCGGCTTAAGTGTTTCTGCCGATGAAATTGTCCGGAAAATGCGCCTGCAGATTGACCCCGATTCGTCTTTTTCCCGGGTTCTGAAAGAGAAGGTTGTCGGTCGTTGCTCGTTAGGGAATTCCCGGGCAGAAAAGGAGTTACAGTCGTTCCTCGGCGGGACTCCTGATGAGGTTTTCATCGGCCCATTAGTGAGCGATGGAGACGTCGTTGCTTTGTTATATGGTGACAACTTCCCCGATAGCCGTCCCATTGAGGCTGCTAGTGCTTTCGAAATATTTCTTTCTCAGGCAGGGTTGGCTATGGAACAGGCTCTGCGTGGGAATCATTAGAATCTGAGACATTCAGCAATCTTCTGCTATAATTTTTGTGTCACTGAGCAGTCTTGTGGGGGGAGGAGGGTTCTATGCAAAAAAAGATTCTGATCGTGGAAGATGAAGAGAGCTTGTTGAAGCTGGAGAGTATTCTTCTGACAACAAAGGGTTACTTGGTTCAGGGGGCGACGACCGGTCTCGCCGCTCTGGAAGCTGTGGCAGCTGAACCGCCTGATCTTATTCTTCTGGATATTATGTTACCGGAGCTTGATGGTTTTGAAGTCTGCTCACGAATTCGTAATAATCCTGAAACGGCCGCCATTCCAATCATTTTGTTGACGGCAAAGAAGACACCGGAAGATATTGCCAAAGGTCGGGCTGTCGGTGCTGATGAGTACATTACAAAGCCGTTCAAATCGGTTTTGGTGATGGAGACAATTGAACGTTTATTGAATCGAGGTTAATTCCTTACTGGCTGCTTTGTTCGGGGGAGTTGAATTAAATGTACGCCGCAAGGGTGCTGGTGGTTGATGATTCGCCCACCATGCGACAATTTATTATTTTTGCTTTGAAGCGACTTCCTAATCTGCAGATTGATGAAGCGGGTGATGGTGTTGCCGCATTAAAGCAACTCTCCTCGCAAAAGTATGATCTGCTTTTGACCGATATCAACATGCCGATGATGGATGGGTTGAAGTTGGTCGGACTGATCCGTAATGATCACCACTACGAAAAGCTGCCGATTATTGTCATCACAACAGAAGGTTCAGACGTAACCCGTGAGCGGGCACTTCAGGCAGGGGCTGATGAATTTGTCACAAAACCACTGCAAACTGCCCGCCTGATCGAAGTTGTCCGGGGGGTGCTCGATCCCGAGATCCGTAGTCAATAACCCCATCGTAAAATTCACCCACCCTTGAGGTTGTTTTTTTCTTTTGCCGGGCTGTGTCTCTACTGAGAGTCTTGACAGTCCTAGGCGAACGTGTAATAAAACCCTATTATTCTTAGTTTTAAAGTAATTTTTTATATGGAGGCACCATTGGCAAAAGAAGAAGCAATTGAAGTCGAAGGAACGGTCGTAGAACCACTTCCTAATGCAATGTTCCGGGTCAAGCTTGATAATGACCATGTGGTTCTCGCCCACATTTCAGGAAAGATGCGCAAATACTATATTCGTATTCTTCCCGGGGACCGGGTGACAGTCGAACTGTCTCCATACGATCTAACCCGCGGACGTATCACCTATCGGGCAAAATAGACCTCTGGCAGTTTATTCTGTCCTGAATATGAGGGCAGTGTTCACATAGTGGATGACAGCAATGACACGTTATCCTCGACCCTTTATATCCATAAACGATGCCGGCATATGCCGGTTTTCGTGTATCTGATCGTTTTACAGGTAGCGGTATAGCAGACCGTTACGGAGGAAATATGGAAAACCAGTACAATCCCAAAGATGTCGAAGCAAAGTGGCAACAGGTCTGGGAGGAAACAGAACCTTTCAGTGTGACCACCGATTCAGATAAAGAGAAATTCTATCTGCTTGAAATGTTCCCTTATCCGTCCGGGCGGATTCATATGGGGCACGTGCGCAACTACGCGATCGGCGATGTTGTTGCCCGTTTTAAGCGGATGCAGGGATTCAACGTTCTTCATCCGATGGGCTGGGATGCTTTTGGCATGCCGGCAGAAAATGCAGCGATTGAACATGGGACCCCTCCTGCGAAGTGGACCTACGAGAATATCGCCAGTATGCGTGAGCAACTGAAGCGGATTGGTCTTTCGTATGATTGGAAACGCGAGTTTGCGACTTGCGATGCCGATTATTATCGCTGGGAACAGCTGGTTTTTCTCAAGATGTATGAAAAGGGACTGGCATACAAAAAGGGGGCATCAGTTAACTGGTGTAACGACTGCCAGACTGTTCTTGCCAATGAACAGGTCGAAGACGGTTGTTGCTGGCGTTGCCATAACCTGGTTCAGCCGAAAGAGCTGGAACAATGGTTCTTTAAAATCACCGATTATGCCGACGAACTTCTGGACTGGACCGATAAACTGACAGGCTGGCCGGAGCGGGTTTTGTCGATGCAGCGCAACTGGATCGGTAAGAGTTATGGCTGTGAAATCGAATTCTCCGTTGTTGATAGTGACGAGAAAATAAAGGTGTTCACCACTCGTCCTGATACCCTGTTCGGTGCAACGTTCATGAGCCTGGCTCCTGAGCATCCACAGGTTGATGCTTTGGTGACTGCTGGCCAAAGCGAAAAAGTCAAAGAATTTATTGCCAAGGTTGAACGTCAGGATAAGGCTGATCGAACCAGTGGCGACCTCGAGAAAATCGGTGTCTTTACCGGATCGTATAGTATCAACCCCGTAAATGGTGAAAAAATCCCGATCTACCTGGCAAATTTTGTCCTGATGGGATACGGAACCGGGGCCGTCATGGCTGTTCCGGCTCACGACCAGCGCGATTTTGAGTTTGCCCGAAAATATGATATCCCGCTACGGGTTGTTATTCAACCTGAAGGGGAGACGCTGGTTGCTGATGAATTGGTCGAGGCGTATACCGATACCGGTGTGCTGGTGAATTCCGGCCAGTTTGACGGCATTGATAACGATACCGCCAAAGAGCAGATTGTCGCTTTCCTCGATAGTCGTGGTGAAGGGCGTAAAACAGTCAATTACCGGTTGCGTGACTGGGGTGTTTCGCGTCAGCGCTACTGGGGAACTCCCATCCCGATTATATACTGTGACAGCTGCGGTGCTGTTCCTGTGCCGGAAGCTGATCTTCCGGTCACGCTTCCCACCGATGTCGAATTGA
>JAMOPE010000365.1 GCA_027064785.1 Geobacteraceae bacterium | reverse complement strand
TGACGGGGGAGGGTGGCTCTCCGCTGGCACGACACGAAAGCTTCCTGACTGTCGATTGTCCCAAATGTGGCAAGGCGGCCCGGCGTGAAACCGATACTTTCGATACTTTTGTTGAAAGTTCGTGGTATTTCGCCCGCTATACATGTCCCGATTATACCGATGGCCCTCTCGATAAAGATGCTGCCAATTACTGGTTGCCGGTCGACCAATACATCGGTGGCATCGAACATGCCGTCATGCACCTTCTGTATGCCCGTTTCTTCACAAAAATCCTGCGTGATTTGGGGATGATTGATGTTGACGAACCCTTCACAAATCTTCTGACTCAGGGGATGGTCTGTAAAGAGACGCAGCGCTGTGAAGAGCACGGCTGGCTCTATCCGGAGCAGGTCGTCGATGATAAGTGTGAATTGTGCGAAAAGGCTGTTGAATTTGGTCGCACTGAGAAAATGAGCAAGTCGAAAAAGAACGTCATTGATCCGAATCAGCTGATTGCTCAGTACGGTGCCGATACTGCTCGTCTGTTTTCACTGTTTGCTGCGCCTCCGGAAAAGGATCTTGAATGGAACGAGCAGGGCGTTGAAGGATGCTTTCGTTTTCTGCACCGTGTCTGGCGGGCTGTTAATGACAATCTTGAATTGGTTAAATCGGCTGCAATTCCGGAAACTGTTTCAGGTGACGCTGCGGATTTACGGCGTAAAACCCATCAGACGATTAAGAAAGTCAGCAATGACGTTGATGGTCGATTCCATTTTAACACGGCAATCGCTGCTGTTATGGAATTGGTTAATGCGATCTATTCGTATAAGGCGACCAAAGAACAGCCGGGTGTGTTACGTGAGGCTCTTGAAGCTGTGGTGCGCTTGCTTAATCCCTTTGTTCCCCACGTGTGTGAAGAACTCTGGCAACTGCTTGGTCATGAAGAGAGTGCCGAAGCAGCCGGTTGGCCTGCCTGGGATGAGGCAGCACTGGAGGCCGCAGAAGTTACCCTGGTTGTCCAGGTGAATGGTAAAGTTCGCGGCAAGATTACAGTCGCTGTCGATGCCGACAAACAATTGATTGAAAGTGAAGCTCTTTCCGAGCAGAATGTAAAACGTTTTATCGATGGTAAGCAGGTTCGCAAGGTGATTGTCGTACCGGGTCGTTTGATTAATATTGTGGTGGCATAAATGAGAATTGTTGCTCTTGTTGTGTTGATCTGTCTGGCCGGGTGTGGATACAATTTCCCCGGCAAGTCTGGAACGTTACCCGGCGGGGTCGAAAAAGTGTATGTGCCGCTGTTTATCAACAAAACATCTGAGCCGCGTCTTGAGAATAAGCTGGGCAATCGGTTGAGTGAAGTTTTAGCCCGCAGTAGTAAAATATCTCAGGTTGGTCAGGAAGATACTGCAGAAGCCGTTCTCCTTGGTACAATCCTTAAATATCAAAGTCGTGCCCTTTCCTATGACCGGAATGACAATATTGGTGAATTCCGCTCGACAATGACTGTTGATGTTGCCCTGCACCGGGTCGGAACCGACGAAGTTCTCTGGAAAAAGATGATCAGCTGGAACTCTGTTTATCGTGCGGACAAGGACAAAGGCTTGCAAGCTGATCTTGAAGAACAGGCGATCAACGAAGTCTCTTTGCGCTTGGCCGAAGAGATTCTCCATCAGCTACTCGATGATTTTTAATCAATGACTGCCGATGAGCTCTTCAGTAGACTCCATTCAAAACAGGTTCCCGAACTCATTCTGCTGTGTGGGTTGGAGCCGTATTTGATTCAACGGGCCGCTCGGGCTGTTCGCAAAACAGTTCTCGCTGCTGACCATGATGATTTCAACGATAATCACTTTGACGGCAAAGATGCTGCCGGCAGTGAAATCCTTGAAGCGGCCATGACTTTTCCCGTTTTTGCGGAAAAGCGACTGGTTACGGTTAAAAATGCCCATCTGTTAAAGGCAGCCGATCTTGATGTTCTGCTCCCTTACCTTGAATCTCCTGTGCCTGAAACCTGTCTTTTATTTGTCGCCGATAAAATAGATAATCGCCGCAAATTTTTTCAGCAGTTTAAAAAATATGGGGCTCTAATTGAGTTTAAACCCCTGACTGATCGCGAAGTTCCCCGTTACGTAAAGACGACACTTGCTCAGAGGAATATTAATATTTCTGCTGATGCTGTCGATCTTTTCTGCTCGATGGTTGGTAATAATCTTCATGAAGTTCATACCGAACTCGATAAGCTTGTCACCTATCT
>JAMOPE010000364.1 GCA_027064785.1 Geobacteraceae bacterium | reverse complement strand
ATTTCGGTCAGGGCGCAGGGACTCTTGAAGATGCCAGCGATATCACAAAACTCGCCGAGCAGGACGTTATCATCACCTGTCAGGGCGGAGATTATACCAAGGAAGTTCATCCAAAACTACGTGCAAACGGTTGGGACGGCTACTGGATTGATGCCGCTTCATCGCTGCGGATGGATGATAATGCAGTTATCATCCTCGATCCGATCAATCGCGATGTCATCGATACCGCACTGAAAAATGGCTGCAAGGATTTTATCGGCGGGAACTGTACCGTCAGTTTGATGCTGATGGCGATTGGTGGTCTTTTCAACGCCGGGCTGGTCGACTGGGTCAGTTCCATGACCTATCAGGCCGCCTCCGGGGCCGGTGCTCCCAATATGCGCGAATTGCTAGCCCAGATGGGAACCTTGAACAACTGCGTTGCTGAAGAGCTGAAGAATCCCGGCTCGGCAATTCTCGAAATCGATAAAAAGGTTTCTGAAAAACTGCGTAGCGGCGATTTTCCCAAAACCGAATTCGGCTATCCCCTCGCAGGCAGTGTCCTGCCATGGATTGATCGTGAAGTTGAAGACGGTCAGAGCCGTGAAGAGTGGAAAGGGATTGCGGAAACCAATAAGATTCTCGGCAATCAATCACCGATTCCCATCGATGGGATCTGTGTCCGGATTGGTTCGATGCGCTGTCATAGTCAGGCATTGACCATCAAACTGAATAAGGATCTGCCGATTGAGGAAATCGAAACCTTGATCAGCAACAGTAACGATTGGGTCAAACTGGTTCCCAATAAAAAAGCCGAAACGCTGGAACAATTAACTCCGGCGGCAATTTCGGGAACATTAAGTATCCCCGTCGGACGGGTGAGAAAGATGCACATGGGTCCCGAATACCTGTCTGTCTTTACCTGCGGTGATCAGCTTCTCTGGGGTGCGGCAGAGCCGTTACGCCGGATGTTGCGGATTCTTGCAGAAAAATAGATTGAGCTAAAACAGCGCCTCCGGAAAAACCGGAGGCGCTGTTCGTATCATCAGAAATTAAACTTTTTAGAGCGGGGGGTCGAAATGAAAAGAAAACCAACAGGATTTCCACACTATGCCAAAAGATATTGTTAAATTGCTGATTCTACTGGTGATTGTTGCCGCGATTATTATCGGGATTACAATCTTCGGAAAATCGGTCGATAACAAAACCAAATATCAACACCCCATCACCCGCCCGGGAGCCGGTTGGTAACAGCTCCCATCGGGGTCAAACCAACTTAATTCGTCTCTTCAATTTCCGGAAGATCCAAACCAAAAGCCTTGTGCAATACACGAACAGCCAATTCAGTATATTTGGCATCAACAACACACGAGACCTTGATCTCACTGGTTGAAATCATCTGGATATTGATCCCTTCATCTGACAGGGCTTCGAACATCGTGCTGGCAACACCGGCGTGAGAACGCATCCCGACACCGATAATTGAGACTTTCGAGATCTCCATATCAGACTTCACATCGCGAGCTTTGATCTTCTTTGCAACGTTCTGGATCAGCTCAAAAGCTTTTTTGCAGTCCCCTTTTGGGACGGTAAAGGTCATATCGGTTTCACCGTCGTGTGAAATGTTCTGAATAATCATATCGACGGTGATCCCCTCCTCACTCAATGGTGAGAAAATCTGTGCGGAAATACCGGGTTGGTCGGGAACCCCGACAATGCTGATCTTTGCTTCATCTTTATTATAAGCAACACCTGAAACCAGTACGGTCTCCATATCCTGATCCTCCTTCATGACAAGCGTTCCCTGACCATCGTGGAAACTGGAACGTACGTGGATAACGACATTGTATTTTTTAGCAAATTCAACACTACGAATCTGCAGAACTTTAGCCCCTAAAGATGCCATTTCAAGCATCTCATCGTAAGAGATTTTTTCGATTTTCCGGGCTTCCGGAACCATCCGCGGGTCGGTGGTATAAACGCCATCGACATCGGTATAAATCTCACACACGTCAGCTTTGAGAGCTGCGGCAACAGCAACCGCTGAAGTATCGGAACCGCCACGACCAAGGGTCGTGATATTTCCTGCACCGTCAGTCCCCTGGAATCCGGCAACAATAACGATCGTCCCCTTCTTCAGGTCACCGCGAATATTTTCATCAGCGATACTCTGAATCCGTGCCCGGGCATGAGCTTTATCAGTCACCATCGGAATTTGTGAACCGAGATAACTTTTGGCATCATATCCCATCGATTGCAGACACATCGACAGCAGAGCAATTGTCACCTGCTCTCCGGTCGAAACGAGAACATCATATTCCCGCTCGCTGGGAGTTTCTGTAATTTCGGCAGCCAATGCGACAAGACGATTGGTTTCGCCTGCCATCGCCGAGACAATAACGACAACCTCGTTGCCTTCATCAAACGTTTTGGCGACCCGTCGGGCAACATTGCGGATTCTCTCCACAGATCCCACCGAAGTCCCACCATATTTTTGAACGACCAGAGCCATAACAGTCCACTTCCTCCTTATCGGAAAAAAACCGGTAAAAATGTTGCTACCACCGGCATTTATCAATCACTCCTGTTTAAAGCAGCACCTTAATATCAGGAAATATCTGGGGGGTCAAAATCTTTTTGCCGGTAGCAATATTTTCAATAAAAAAATCCCCTGCCGGATATTTCCAGCAGAGGATTTTTCGTTTGCGTTATGAATGGGGGAAATGAATCACATCATTCCGCCCATGCCACCCATTCCGCCCATGCCACCAGGCATTGGAGGCATACCGGCAGCACCAGCATCATCAGCCGGCTTGTCGGCAATCATGGCCTCAGTTGTCAGCATCATTCCAGCAACCGAAGCAGCATTTTGCAGTGCGCTGCGGGTCACTTTAGTTGGATCGATGATACCGGATTCGATCATGTCGCAGTACTCATCGTTTGCAGCGTTGAAACCAAAAGCTGCTTCACCTTTACAAACCTTATCAGCAACAATTGCACCCTCAACTCCAGCGTTGATAACAATCTGACGCAGCGGAGCTTCAAGAGCACGAATCACCAACTGAACACCCGACTTCTGCTCATCTTCAACTTCAAGCTTCTCCAGTGCAGGCAGGCAACGCAACAGTGCAACGCCACCACCAGGGACGATGCCCTCTTCAACAGCAGCACGGGTTGCGTGCAGTGCATCTTCAACCCGAGCTTTCTTCTCTTTCATCTCGGTTTCAGTTGCAGCACCAACTTTGACCACAGCAACGCCGCCAACCAGTTTTGCCAGACGTTCCTGCAGCTTCTCACGATCGTAGTCGCTGCTGGTCTCCTCAATTTGGGCACGGATTGCCTTAACACGACCTTCGATACCAGCTTCGTCGCCGGCACCATCGATAATAGTGGTGTTATCTTTGTCGACAACAACGCGCTTGGCAGTTCCTAGCATGTCGAGGGTTGCGTTCTCCAGTTTGAAACCAACCTCTTCAGAGATCAGCTGACCACCGGTGAGAACAGCAATATCTTCGAGCATTGCCTTACGCCGATCACCAAAGCCCGGAGCTTTAACAGCACAAACATTAATGGTACCGCGCAGCTTGTTGACAACCAGAGTTGCCAGAGCTTCGCCATCAATATCTTCAGCAATAATCATCAGCTGACGACCCTGCTTTGCAACCGGCTCAAGGATGGGGAGGAGATCCTTCATGGTGCTGATCTTCTTGTCGTAGATCAGGATCAATGGATCGTCCATTGCTGCTTCCATCCGCTCGGTGTCGGAAACGAAGTAAGGAGAAAGGTAACCACGATCAAACTGCATCCCTTCAACCGTTTCGAGAGAGGTTTCCATCGACTTAGCTTCCTCAACGGTGATAACACCCTCTTTGCCAACTTTTTCCATAGCTTCGGCAATGATGTTACCGATGGTCTCATCGCTGTTCGCTGAGATGGTCCCAACCTGAGCAATCTCTTTGTGGTTCTGAACCGGGTTAGAGAGCTCACGCAGTGATTCAACAGCAACAGCAACAGCCTTGTCGATACCACGCTTGATTTCCATCGGGTTGTGACCAGCGGTGACCAGCTTGACGCCATCGCGATAGATCGCTTGTGCCAGAACGGTTGCAGTGGTGGTTCCGTCACCGGCAATATCAGAAGTCTTGGAAGCAACTTCCTTGACCAACTGAGCACCCATGTTCTCAAACTTATCTTCAAGTTCGATCTCTTTAGCAACAGTCACACCGTCTTTGGTGATCAGTGGAGCACCGAAAGACTTATCGATAACAACGTTACGACCTTTTGGGCCGAGAGTGACTTTAACTGCGTTTGCCAGCGTGTCGACGCCATCAAGAATCTTGGCGCGTGCATCCTGTGAAAACAAAATTTCTTTTGCCATAATGTGTATATCCTCCGTAATTTATTTGTCTTTTTATTTATTGATCGATTCAACGACTACACAGCAGTTTTGATTTTATGTTCCAGCAAGGCGCGAGCAGCGCAGACGCGCAGCATAGCTTTAGGCTATGTGAGCATTTGAGCAGCACAGCAACGCCGCTGGAGCGTAAAAGCGGAACTGCCTATTCTACTACGCCGAGGATGTCATCCTCCCGCATGATCAAGTACTCATTCCCGTCAACTTTGATCTCACTACCGGCATACTTACCGAACAGAACGAGATCGCCTTCTTTAACGTCAAGAGGAAGAACTTTACCTTCAGGAGTCACTTTGCCCTTACCTGCGGCAACAACTTTACCTTCCTGGGGCTTTTCTTTCGAAACGGTATCGGGGATAATGATGCCGCCTGCGGTTGTGCTCTCTTCTTCAACACGCTCAACAATAATACGGTCCTGCAGTGGTCTGATATTCATCTTCGAACACTCCTTTCACTTTCAATAATTTTTTGGCTCAATAGCCAGTTTGTTTTAACGTCAATGGGTTAAGATAAGAATGACTGCTGGTTTCACTGCAAATCACCCTTACTCTTCCGTTGTTAGCACTCAGGCAAGTCGAGTGCTAACAACGGAAGACAATAATAGTCACCAAGCAAATATTGTCAAGCAATTTTTTCATCGGAAACCGCAGGGACTCCACCTCCAATCCCCCTAAATGCATGCCGACTGTGACGGCTTTAAAACCTCTCTACTTAAGTAAAACTAAATTGAAGGCCGATTCTGGTTATCGGCACCAATAGCGAAAAATCACGCAACAGCAAGGCATTTTCAGCAGATCAAACTCAGGCAATCTCATCAAATTCCCAGCTATTTTTTACTGGGAATAAAAGAATACAGGTTGACATTTTTTACCGTGTCAAGTATACGAACAAGGATAAAACACTTTTATATTCCCTATTTCGACAGAGTTTTTATGGAATTCAATATAGGTCAAAAAATTAAAGCTTTGCGGAAAGAGCAAAAGCTGACACTGCAGGACGTTGCCAACGAAACCGGCTTCTCGCCAGCACTGATTTCGCAGATCGAGAACAACAACGTCTCACCACCCATCGCCACCCTCTCTAAAATTGCCCGTTTTTTTGATGTAAAGATGAGCTATTTTTTTGAGGAAGGGGAAGGAACATCACGCTACGAGATCGTCCGACACGACGAGCGTCGCATTGTCAGCCGGGTTATCTCTAAGGATGGCAGTCGCCATGGCTACACCTACGAGGCCCTCTCCTACCGCAAAAAGAACAAAAAAATGGAGCCCTTCTTTCTGACGGTCACAGAGCGGGCACAGGAAGAAACCCTCTATAACCACGAAGGGGAAGAATTTCTCCTGATCATTAGCGGCAAAGCGGAAATCATCCTCGATGAAGAACGTTTCACCCTTGAAGAAGGAGATGCCGTCTATTTTGACTCAACCGTCAAACATCGACTCCTCGCCAAAGAAGGCGAAACTGTTCAGGTATTAGCGGTTGTAACCCGCTGAAATCAAATTTAAAAAAATCAACGGAGAGCCGCCAAGTGGGAGAGTTGGAGAGAGAAGTAAAACCTTTTTTCTGGTTTTAAGACCCTGAAAACGATTTTAATTTTGATTTCTCTGTGTTCTCTCCAACTCTGCATCTCTCCGTTAAGGCTTTTTATCCACCAGAAATCTGATAGCTAATCTTGTTTCCAACTATAGGAGAAACACATCAATGAGCAGCTTTGAAAAGAAAACCATCGCCGACTGGGAAGCACAGGCGAAAAAGGAGAAAAAGACCGACGATCTCTCCAATTTCAAATGGGACACCCCTGAGGGAATCACCGTTAAGCCACTCTACACGGCAGCTGATACCGCGAACCTTGAATATGCCGACACCATCCCCGGCCATGCACCTTTTGTTCGTGGACCGATGGCAACCATGTATGCCGGTCGCCCGTGGACCGTTCGTCAGTACGCCGGGTTCTCTACGGCGGAAGAATCAAATGCATTTTACAAGCGCAACCTCGCAGCCGGCCAACAGGGTCTTTCGGTTGCTTTTGACCTGGCAACCCACCGTGGCTACGATTCTGACCACCCTCGGGTTGTCGGTGATGTCGGGAAGGCCGGCGTTGCCATCGATTCTGTCGAAGACATGAAAATTCTTTTCGACAGCATCCCTCTCGACAAAGTTTCTGTTTCGATGACGATGAACGGTGCGGTTCTGCCAATCATGGCAAACTACATCGTTGCCGCCGAAGAACAGGGGATCAGTCAGGATAAACTTGCCGGAACCATCCAGAACGACATCCTTAAAGAGTTCATGGTGCGAAATACTTATATTTATCCACCGACTCCATCAATGCGGATTATCGGCGACATCATCGAGTTTACCAGTCAGAAAATGCCAAAGTTCAACTCGATCTCGATTTCGGGGTACCACATTCAGGAAGCGGGTGCCAACAATGCACTGGAACTCGCCTTCACCCTGGCTGACGGTCTCGAGTATGTCCGTGCCGCCATCGCTAAAGGGCTTGATGTTGATGCCTTTGCGCCACGTCTGTCGTTCTTCTTCGCCATTGGGATGAACTTCTTCATGGAGGCTTCCAAGCTGCGGGCAGCCCGGTTCCTCTGGGCCGACATTATGAAGCAGTTCGACCCCAAAAATCCCAAATCTTCGATGCTGCGGACTCACTGCCAGACCTCAGGCTGGTCATTGACCGAGCAGGATCCCTACAATAATGTTGTCAGGACAACAATCGAAGCAATGGCAGCCGTCCTCGGTGGAACCCAGTCGCTCCACACCAATGCTCTCGATGAAGCAATCGCTCTGCCGACCGACCACAGTGCCCGCATTGCCCGGAACACCCAGCTGGTTATTCAGGAAGAGTCGGGGATCTGTAATGTTGTCGATCCTCTTGGCGGCTCCTATTACGTTGAATCACTGACCAACTCACTGATCGAAGAAGCACAGAAAATTCTCGACGAAATCGAAGAACTGGGCGGCATGACCAAAGCCATTGAAACCGGGATGCCAAAACTGCGGATCGAAGAATCAGCAGCAAAAAAACAAGCGGCCATCGACAGCGGTCGCGACGTTATTGTCGGGGTCAACAAATATCAGCTTGCCGAAGAGGACGAAATCGAAGTTCTGGATGTCGATAATGCTGCCGTCCGCGAATCACAAATTGCCCGTTTAAAGAAAATGCGCGAAGGACGTGACGAAGCGGCTTGTCAGCAAGCTCTTGCCGACATTACAGCCGCCAGTGAAAATGGCAGTGGCAACCTCCTCGACCTCAGCGTCAAAGCGGCTCGCCTGCGGGCATCAGTCGGTGAAATTTCTGACGCCATGGAAAAAGTTTTTGGCCGCCACCGTGCCGAAATCAAACTTGTCTCAGGAGCATACGGATCAGTTGTGGATCAGGATGAAGATTTTGAAGCATTAAAGAAACGGGTTGATGAATTTGCTGCGAAGGAAGGACGCCGCCCCCGGATT
>JAMOPE010000363.1 GCA_027064785.1 Geobacteraceae bacterium | reverse complement strand
ACCCACAGTATTGAAGGGCATCTTCCACAGGGTGATGGCGCTGAGGTTCTTCTTGATCTGACCAACTCGGCACAAATGCTTCTCAATAACCATCCGGTCAACAATCAGCGGGTCGCTGAACAGAAACTTCCGGCTAACTCAGTGTGGTTCTGGGGACATGGGCGTAAGCCGATCATGGATACCTATCAACAGCGTTACGGGTTAACCGGTGCCGTTATTTCGGCAGTTGATCTGATTCGTGGTATCGGCATTAATGCCGGTCTCGATATCATTGAGGTTCCAGGTGCAACAGGTTATCTCGATACTAACTATCGTGGCAAAGCGGAATACGCTATTGAAGCGTTGAAGACGTCTGACTTTGTTTATGTACATGTTGAAGCTCCTGATGAAGCGGGTCATGGCGGACTTCTGCAAGAGAAAATCGAAGCGATCGAAAATTTTGATCGTGATGTTGTCGGGACGATTCTGAACAATCTTGATGTGGTCGGCGACTGCCAGATTCTTGTGACTCCGGACCATCCGACTCCGATTGCTAAAAGAACCCACACCTCTGACCCAGTTCCCTATCTTCTATATGACTCACGGCAGGATCTTGCGTCCCCGGCGCAGTCTTATTCTGAGGCTCAGGCAATAAAATACGGAGACGTTATTCCTGGACATCAACTCCTTGCAACGATGATTGCTGCCGGTGAGTGACAATTTGAAGTCCAGTTCTGATGGGAACAGTTTCAAGCTTGCCATTGTTCTGGTTGAACCGCAGGGAGCGTTAAATATCGGCTCAGTGTGCCGGGCAATGCTCAATTTTGGTTTTGCTGATTTGCGCCTGGTGAACCCTCAGGTTGACCATTTATCGTATGATGCCCGGTTGATGGCCGTCAAAGCGGCGTCAGTCCTGGAAAGTGCCCGGGTTTTTGATAGCCTGGAAGCTGCGCTGTCTGACTGTGTTTTGAGCTTCGGAACAACGCGGCGTTTTGGGCGTTATCGTGAGGGGTTGCTACATCCCGATGAAGCAGCAGAGATGTTAGTTCCTATTGCTGAAAACGATATGACGGCTCTGGTTTTTGGTCGTGAAGATCGTGGTCTGTTTACTTCTGAACTGGATCTCTGCCAGCATTTTATTACGATTCCGACAGATGAAAATCTGCCGTCAATGAATCTGGCTCAGTCGGTCGCGCTGTGTGTGTATGAAGTGAGTCGCGCACAGGGAAGGGCTGCCGGACGAACCCATGGACGGAAACAACTGGCGAGCAATGAAAACCTTGAATCGATGTTTCAGCATATGCGTCAGTCACTGATGAATATTGGCTACCTTGATCCACAGAACCCTGATCACATTCTCCGCAGTTTTCGGCGGATGTTCAGTCGTTCCGGATTGAATGATCGCGAAGTCCGGATTTTACGCGGATTATTTAATCAAATTGACCTTTATACCGGGCAGAAAAAGACCCGGCGCATGGAAAAAGAGGATAATGACTAATCTTATTGCATCCGTAGAACTAAAGAATGGCATCGTTGTTGAATTTCTGGACCAAGGTAATCGCTATTACGGAGACTTTCACCGGGTCAAAATTGATGCCATTGCAAAAATTCCCGTAAGTACAGCACAAATGCCGGAGGAGTTGCAATCTCTAGCTGAGTCGTGTGAAGGTGAAATAACTTACGAACGCTCTCTGGAGAAAATGGGAGTTAAGAGTGCTGACATTGAGAGCGTCACCAGTTCACTGATAGATAATTTCGTAGAAACTGTCGGCTCATATCTTGAAAAAGAACATTTTGCAGAATCACTGTTGCGTAAGCAACTTGGGGTTCATAAATAGGTGTGAATTGAATATTCTCCTTGCATTTGTTTTACTGAAATGCTAAGTAGAGACGGTTTTGGTAATGTTTCTTCTGAAAGTGAGCTCCGGCTCGCTTTTTTTATTATCTGAGGATTGTTCGTGGCACAGTTGATAGAAAAAATCGAGGAATTGGTTCAGCCGATTATGGACGACCTGGACTGCGAACTGGTTGATGTTGAATACCAGCGGGAGCAGCGTGGCTGGGTGTTACGTTTCTTTCTTGATAAAAAAGGTGGCATAAACCTTGATGAGTGTGCTGCTGCGAGTCGTGAAATCAGCTCTCTTCTAGACGTCGAAGATATTATCGGGACCGCCTATAATCTTGAGGTCTCATCTCCGGGAATAGAGCGGCCGTTAAAAAAACTGCCCGATTTTGAGCGCTTTTCCGGTGAATTGGCAAAGATCAAGACAATTGATTCCATCGATCCAGACAACAGTGGTCGTAATCGCAAAACTTTTGTCGGGACTTTGGCAGGGGTTGACGGTGAAAATGTCCTGATCGTTTTGAAAAAAAATACGCCAGCTGTTCCGATTAAGTTTCAGCTGATTGAAAAAGCAAATTTAAAATTTGAATTTTGAACCTCTAGCGGTTCAAAGGTTGTCACTTGTCAGCATTGATTAATGTTGGCCAAAACACTTTAAAATAAGGGGTATGCGAGATGGTGGGTAATCTCAATCACATCATCGATCAGGTGGTTAAGGACAAAGGAATCGATCGCGACGTTTTAATTGATGCGCTCGAATCTGCTGTTCTCTCTGCAGCAAACAAGAAATTCAGAAACACCCGCGATCTTGAAGCGCACTTCAATGAGGAAATCGGTGAAGTTGAGGTTTTTGAGTTTGTCACTGTTGTTGACGAAGTTGTCGATTCATACAAGGAAATTGACATCGAGGAAGCTCGCGAAGTTGACCCCGATGTTGAGATTAACGACTCCCTGGGGATGATGCTTGAGGCCGGAAGTTTTAGTCGGATTGCGGCACAGACAGCCAAGCAGGTTATTATCCAGAAGGTGCGTGAAGCTGAGCGTGAAGGTGTTTATAACGAATTTAAAGACCGAGTCGGCGAAATTGTTAACGGGATTGTCCGTCGTTACGAGCGTGGCGATCTGATCGTTGACCTCGGTCGTGCGGAAGCTCTGCTGCCGAATCGTGAGCAGGCTCCACGTGAGAACTATCGTCAGTCTGACCGTGTCCGAGCCTATATTTCTGAAGTGAAAATGTCGGCTAAAGGTCCTCAGATTATACTTTCGAGAACTCATCCGGGCTTGCTGATTTCATTGTTCAGCTCAGAAGTTCCCGAGGTTGCTGAAGGGATTGTTGAGATTAAAGGTGCAGTCCGTGAACCGGGTAGCCGGGCAAAGATTGCTGTTGTCTCTCACGATATCGATGTTGATCCTGTCGGTGCTTGTGTCGGGATGCGTGGTTCACGGGTCCAGAACGTTGTCACTGAACTGCGTGGTGAGCGGATCGATATTATTCCATGGACGCCCGATCCTGCCCGTTTTGCCTGTGCCGCCTTGGCTCCGGCAGAAGTTTCACGGGTTTATATCGATGACGAAGGTCAGGCGATGGAGATTATCGTCCCCGATGATCAACTTTCACTGGCAATTGGTAAAAAAGGTCAAAACGTTCGGCTGGCAGCTAAGCTGATCGGCTGGAGAATCGACATCAAGAGCGAAACCCGTGCTCAGGAAGAGGAGCAGGAACAGGAAGAAAAGGCTCCGGAAGTCGAAGAAGAGCAGACCGACGTTGTTGTTGAAGAAGGTACTGAAGGTAGCATTGCTGAAGATCAGACCGATGTTGCTGTGGATAAAGTGGAAGAACCCCCGGAGGATTGATTTTTAAATCAATATGAGCGTTGCTGAAAAAGGACCACAGCGAACTTGTGTCGCCTGTCGTCTGACAAAGAACAAAAAGGAACTGGTTCGTTATGTCCTAGCGCCCGATAAGTCGGTGCTGGTCGATTATCGGCAACATCTTCCCGGACGAGGTGGGTATACTTGTTTCTCTGTGACCTGTATACAGGATGCGGTAAAACGAAATGGGTTTCAGCGTTGTTTTAAAACACAGAATCTGTCAGTTGATGCGGAGCAACTGCTTGGCCAATTGACAACGGCTGTTGATCAAAAGGTTGTCAGTCTGCTTGGGATGGCACGTAAGTCGGGACAGTTGATCTCGGGGAGCAATGCCATTATTGAAGCACTGCGAAAAACAACGACGATTGCTCTGGTTGTCCTTGCTGCAGATATTTCTGCTGCGATCGGCCGGAAAATAGAACTTTTAGCGGAAAGATCAGATATTTATTGTGTCCGGTTGTATGGAAAACAGCAACTAGGACAAATGCTTGGTAAAGAAGAGCGCAGTGTTATCGCGGTTCAGGCTGGAAAACTGGCAGATTCACTGCTGAACGAATTGCACAGGCACAGGCAACTGGTAAGGGAGAATTGATGGGCAAGGTAAGAGTACACGAACTCGCAAAGAAAATGGGTCTTGAAAGTAAAGAGCTGCTGACAAAGCTTGCAGAAGCAGGGGTTGAAGCGGCATCCCATTCAAGTTCGCTGGCGGAGGAAGATCTGCGTAAATTTGAAGATTTTGTCAATCCTCCAGAGGAGAAGATTGAAGAAGCCAGAATCAAACCGGGAATCATCAGGCGGCGGCGTAAAGTTGTCCGTGCTCCGGTAGAGGAAGTTCCTGTCGAGCCGGTTGCCGAAGGTCCCAGTGCTGTGGATACTGAAGAGTCTGAGACTCCAGTGGTCGAAGAGGCCAAAGCTGAGGTCGAAGCTGAGGTCGAAGTAAAAGTGGTTGAAGAAACTCCTGAGCCGCCTGAGCCCTCTGTCGAACCTGTTGCAGATACTGCAGTTGAGGCTGGTGTTGAAACATCTGCCGAGGTTGCTTCAACAGAAGTCGTTGGTAAAGAAGAGGTTGCCGGGCCTGAGGCAGTCGAAACTCCTATGCCAGTTGAACAAGAGGTGCCTTCTCCTGCAGAACCAGCTGCTGAAAAAGTGACGGAGCCTGTTAAAGAGAAACCAGCTAAAGCAAAGAGACCCGTTGTTGAAAGAGCGACTGGCGACCGCGCTAAAATTCTCGGTCGAGTGGAACTTCCCCAGGCTCGTCCACCTGCTCAGCGTAAGCCACGGAATAATGAAAGACCGGCACGCCAGGATCGTAATAGACCTGCTGGCGGTCGTCCAGAACGTCCCGCAGCGCCACATCGCGGCAACAAACGTGTCGATCCGGCACCGTTGGCCCCGGTTGACCAGCCGTTGCCAGAAAAAGAGGGTCGTAATAAAAAACGTAAAAAAGGTCGTAAGGATGAATCCTTTGGCAATCAGGATGGTCGTGTTTCGCGTCGCGGCCGCCGGGTCGAAGTTTTTGAGCCGGGCCGTTCAGGAAATAAAAAACGACGTGGTGGTAAGCAATCGAAGCAGGCTAAGCAGACAGAGGTAACCGTTAGTAAGGCCATCAAGAGGATTATCCGGATTAGCGATTCGATTACTGTCGGTGATCTCGCTAAGCGGATGGGTGTTAAAGCTAATGTTCTGATTGCTGAGTTAATGCGCCAGGGCTCGATGGTCACGATCAATCATCCTCTCGACTATGAATCTGCTGCAATTCTTGCCTCTGAGTTTAATCATGAGGTTGAAAACGTTGCATTTGATGAGGAGACAATTCTCGAAGTCGAACCGCAAAAAGAGGCTGATGATAAGGTGGAAGATCTTGAAACCCGTCCACCGATTGTCACGATAATGGGTCACGTCGATCACGGTAAAACCAGCTTGCTTGATGCCATTCGTGAAGCAAATGTGACCGAGGGTGAGGCCGGTGGCATCACTCAGCATATTGGTGCTTACGATGTTGAGCTTGAAGATCAGAAAATAACTTTCCTTGATACTCCCGGTCACGAAGCGTTTACCGCAATGCGTGCCCGTGGTGCCGGTGTCACCGATATTGTTATTCTTGTGGTGGCTGCTGATGACGGCGTGATGCCGCAGACGAAAGAGGCGATCAGCCACTCGAAGGCGGCCGGTGTTCCTCTGATTATTGCAGTCAATAAAATTGATAAGCCCGATGCTAACCCCGAGCGGGTTAAGCAGGAACTGACCGAATATGAGCTGGTTCCTGAAGAGTGGGGCGGCGATACCATTTTCGTTGAGGTTTCGGCAAAACAGAAAACAAATCTCGATACATTGCTCGAGATGGTTCTGCTGCAAGCTGAAGTCCTTGAGCTGAAAGCCAATCCGAACAAGCGAGCTAAAGGCTCGATTGTTGAAGCGCGACTCGATAAAGGTCGTGGTCCGATCGCCACGGTTCTGGTGCAGGATGGAACGCTCAAAATTGGTGATTCGATTGTTGCGGGTCTTCACTTCGGGCGGGTTCGTTCAATGACAACGGCAACCGGTCGTCAGGTTAAGGAAGCCGGTCCTTCATTCCCGGTTGAAGTAACCGGTCTTGGTGGTGTGCCGAATGCCGGTGATTCTTTCCACGCTGTTGAAACTGAAAAAGCGGCGAAAGACGTTTCACAACACCGCCAGTCAAAACAGCGTGAGATCGATTTGTCACGCAGCAGCAAAGTTTCACTTGATCAGTTGTTTGAAAAAATGCAGGCAGGTGATGTTGAGGAACTTTCGGTCATTGTTAAGGCAGACGTCCAGGGTTCTGTAGAGGCGGTTCGTGATGCCCTTGAGAAACTTTCGACCGATGCATGTCGCCTGAATGTCATTCATACCGGTGTTGGTGGTATCTCTGAAAGTGATATCACTCTGGCAACGGCATCCAATGCGATTGTTCTGGGTTTCAATGTTCGTCCTGAAACCAAAGCAAAATCGTTGGCTGAGACTGAAAAAGTTGATATTCGCCTCTATTCAGTCATTTATGACGCCGTCAATGATATTCGTGATGCAATGGAAGGTCTTCTTGCCCCGACGCTCAAAGAGAAAGAGCTGGGTCGAGTTGAAGTTCGCGATACATTCCACGTTTCGCGTGTCGGTACGATTGCCGGTTGTTTCGTTGTCGATGGTAAAATCGTCCGAAATGCTCAAACCCGTCTGGTTCGTGACAACGTTGTTGTCTGGGAAGGCAAGTTGAGCTCTTTGAAACGCTTCAAGGATGATGTTAAAGAAGTGGGTAATGGTTACGAATGTGGTATCGGTCTTGAGAGATACAACGATATCAAAATCGGAGACGTTATCGAAGTGTTTGAAATTGAGGAAGTCAAGACGACTCTGTAGGAAAATCTGGAGTATTAGAACGTGAGTAGTTATCGACCAGAGCGGGTTGGTGAGCAAATATTTAAAGAAGCCACACGCTTGTTATTATACAGTATTAAAGATCCAAGAGTTGCTTCTGTAACACTGACTGGAGTGCAGATGTCCCGCGATATCGGCTCAGCTCAACTTTTTTTTACCGTCAGTGATGAAGCAACAGAACGCAAGAATGCTGAAAAAGGGCTGAAAAGTGCTGCACCATTTATCCGTCGCGAAATCGGTAAAGTGATGCAATTGCGTTTTGTCCCTGAAATTCGTTTTAAATACGACAAGTCGATTGTTTATGGCCAGACAATAGATGCGTTGCTGCATCAGGTGAAGGACGATTTGAGTGGTCATGAAACAAATAGTTGAACAGATAGAGAGCAACCAACGTTTTCTGATCGTTGCACATGAAAACCCCGACGGTGACGCAATCGGATCAACCTTGGGTCTCGCATTAGCATTGCGGGATATGGGGAAAGATGTTGTTGCCTATAATGTTGATGGTATCCCGGAAATTATGCAGTTTCTCCCGGAACACGACTTGTTGGTTAAAACACTTCCCGAAAACAGTAAATTTGACGTTGCCTTTGTCCTCGATGCAGGTGATATCAAAAGGACGGCACTGCCGGTAACTGATCTGTGTCAGACTGTCATTAATATCGATCACCACCCGTTATCAACGTTCGGTGATATCTATTTTCTGGACACAACAGCAAGTGCCACAGCGGCTTTAATTTATCGTCTGCTCTTGGCATGTGACTACAAGCTGAGTCTTTCT
>JAMOPE010000362.1 GCA_027064785.1 Geobacteraceae bacterium | reverse complement strand
CAGATTGGTGGCGTGGAAATTCCCCATTTGCCCGGCTCTTTCATTTCGTAGCCTGTAAGCGGTTCGATGGATTTTTTCTATCTGCTTTCCCAAAAGCCGTTTTGCATAATAGAAAACTCTTGCTCCTCTTTATCAAAAGAGCCGGGAATCCAAGCGAGTCCAGAAATAAGGATATTTCCTTTGTCCCACTGCTGAACCATCTCCATAGAACCTTTGAGGAAAGAGATTTTACTTGCGTTGAGATGTGCAAGAATTGTGTCAGTTTTTATTAAAGGGTTATTTCTGTTAAGCTCAACCTCTTTGCCAAAACATTTATTTTCATGAGAAGGTTCACCTTCACGAACGATTCTGCCCAATCCGTAGCGAGTATCAGCCCCAACGAATAATTCGTTTATTTCAAATATTTCATCTCCGATTGATGCATCAGACCTAATGAATACATATCCCACGAAGGCAACTTGTCGGTTTTCGACGTCTTCGCTTTTCCAATGTTTTTCTATAACCTCCATCTCCCGTAATGTCCCTTCCTCTGCTGAAAATCTACCGGGGTGGATGGCAGTTGAAGGACGAGAGGATAGAATCCTTTTACGGAATTCTCTGCTGGATAAAGACTTTTTATTTGTGTTTTCGTTAATCCAATAAGGAAATTCCTTAATCTCTTCACCATCTACTTGTGGAGATTTAAAGGTTGGAAGCCAAGCAAACCAATTTCGATTTATTTTCTCAGCAGGAAAAAGATAAGTAAATCTCACGCTTTGCTGTAGTTCTCTACCCACAGATTCATAGTTCGGGAAGCTATTTCCAGCTCGCCTCCTGGATAGCTCTGCCGTTAATGCGCCCCATATAGTTCGTGCAGAGATAAATAATCGGGTTCTATTCAAAATACCTGATGGTGCTAAGCCTAAATGGATAGGCGAATCTAATTTCCAAACCCAGCGATACATTTGCCATGTCATAAACTTTCCTCCCTGCTCTTTTTTGCCTTGAGGTGATAACGAGCATAAGCAAGGGTATTTCGTAGTATCTCTCGGGTAAAGAGTAGGTCATCAAGGTCTTCTGCGAGCACACTGACCATTTCAAGTGCTTTTGATTGATTGTTAACTTTATTTTGAAATACTTCTTGCAAGAGAGCCTTAACCTCTTTCTCGATTTTGTTAAACACTTTACCATGCCGAGCCTTAAGATACAGTATCATGGCATAAGGTCCTTGCTCCTCAAGCACTGCTAATGCTTCGTTAACAATTTTCTCTTCCATGTTTTCGATATGGGATATCGCCCGTCCTGTCTCAGCACAAATAATGTCAATATTTGAAACATTATGAAGATTGCTCATTGTTTCCCTCCTCAGTTGAAAAATTTTCAGAATTCGTTGATGGGTTTTCTGAAGCACAATTAGCGGTAGTTTCGCTTATTGGGGTATTTTCATAGAGCACTTGGATGCGGCCCATGCCACGGGTCCCCATACCACCTACACCAAGATAAGGAAAGAATGCATGAGCTTGTTTGACCACATCATAAACCCCATTGGGGTTTGATACAGCCGTTATATTCTGTCCATTTATACTAAAATGTTGAGGGTTTTTAGCAATGACTCCCCAGTAAAGCACAGCTCCTCGAGGCAAAGCTTCATAAGAGAAAAGTGCTTTTTCTTCAGCCGCACCGGTCTCCGGATTGATTGAAACCGATGTTCTCACTTCAAGATTACTATTCACAATATGAGCCAAGAGACGGTCTGGCACAATAGCAAGGTGATTAAGAATGTAATCAGGGATACTGAGTTGATTTAAAAAGTTTCTGATAGCCTCCATTTGAGTGCATCGTTCAGTATCAAGTAACAGCCATCCAAGATTGAGTTTATTTTCTGTGTTGCTTTCCAAGTAAACTGCATTATCACTTACTCCACTTATTTTTAAGCCAATCATTTCCAGACTCATAGGAGAGGTTACCCACATAGGGCCTCGGCGTGTAGGCACAGGGAAAAGAAGCACATTGGCATCGGTGAATGCAGCAAGTCCAGCAAAACCACCTTCCCGACCTGCACCTCTTGCAAAGCCGAAGACTGTGCAAACAGGACAATCAGGTTGACGGCAGTGTCCATGCTCCTCATCAAGTCCAAGCCCGGCACAGTCAGGATAAAAAGGTTTGTTCCGATTAGGGAAATTTGGGGAGCGTTGTTCCTCATAGTGCATCGCCACATATGCACGATAAACTCCTGCGAGACTTGAGCCCGGGATTTTAGGCAATTGTGTAACGGGGTCTCGGACAATAGTTAAATCCACACGACCAAGTCGTGTTCCTCCTGTCCCTACATGGACGGGGTCTAAAGCCAACCCCACCTGTAAAAATTTTTGGTAACTGCTCATTGCAAATCCTCCTTTTACAAACTTTCTTTAAGCACATTAATGTGCCAATACAGTGCCCAGGTGAGCCATCCTTTCATGGCAGCCTGGGTTAGAGCTTCAAGAATATTTTTAGGTAGATTGTCCATGTGATGGGCAATAAGGGTTTTATAAGTATCACGACGTAAATTCTCAGAAGCTTCCCACCCACCGGTTGGTGTCCGCCAGGACCTCTCAATATCTTCCAAATCATTTTGAAGGCGTAAAATTGCAGTCTGGCTCGGTGCATAGCGTCTCAAAAGTCGCCAGATTGCTCTCATTGACTGCCAATCGTCGATTGAGTGAGTTTTTTCTGTTTGAAAGCGATAAGCCGTTGAGTGCATGAAGATAGTCATCACATGCGAATGAATCACTTTCACACTATCTCCTTCCCGCAAGTCCGCAACATGTCTAAAAATGTGTCCATCAGGATGCTTAAAATCTCTCGGATAGCGTAACTGGTTGTCCCTTACTTCCATGTAAGGATAAAAAGCATCAATTCGTCCATCAGGCATAGTGATAGGGATAACCCTGAGCACAGTTTGACCTTCACGATGTAAATGAAGTGCTATCACATTAGCTCTTTTTTCGACTTTATCCACTATCCATTCCGATTCAGAGGGATGCAAAGCGTCCTCAACATTTCTTGTGGCTTCTACAACTGCTTGATAGGAAAGTTTACGAGGAAAGGCTATAACCCCAACTTGTAAAGGAAGCCGATCCCATACCTTTGCAAAACGCTCCTTCCACCGTGCTACTGCCAGATCCACACATTCTGAGGAAGATTCTAATGGGACCAGCACCCTGAAGCGTAAAGGTGAAATCTCCACTGGAATAACCGGTGCATAGATGTTTAGGTAACTGTGAGGCTTACCGATTTCTCGCACCTCTTTCACTTTAATCTCATCTGTTTGTCCGGTTCTATCTTCCTCTTCCAATGTGATTTCTTTACCTATGAAATCATCCTTAGAGCCGTGTGGGTGTAGAAATCGTGCAAGATTGGATGCAGTGATGAAACCTTTAAGGCTCTGGACATAGACAAGACTGATTTGCTGACCTTCCATGTAACCATCATAGAGAGTTAAGTCCTTCCAATTAACATTGGATTGGTCTGCGGGGACAAGCAACAATCGCCGAACTCTCCAGGGGTTATCACTATGAGATACAATTTGTCGAAATTCCCGTAGCAAATCATGAAAGAATTCTTCTGCTTCCCGCCAAAAACGATAAACTCGTCCGGGAGAAGGGAGTTTGCGAAAAAGTTGGTGAGTGAACCACGAGGCACGCTCATTGTCATTAAGAGCGTTCCATTCAGGGGATTCAGATCGATCTTCAACGATTTTAGAGAAAAAGTCTTTCCAATTTGATTCATAACGATATCCTTCTTGGAGATTTTTGAGAACAAGATCATTCGGATTGAAGGTTCCACTTGCAATTGCATTTTCGATGTGATCCTTTAGAGAAGTAAAAGATTGAACCGGGTCAATCGGGTTAGACTGGCCTGAAAGCACCGGATTAAACTTTACCCATTCTGGAACTGCCTGTGCTCGCAGGCTATCAACCCGTTCGCCGTTAAGCCATGGCTCAATGTCCAAGGAAAAGGTTAAAAGGGCGAGTCTGCCGTTACGGTCCGCAACTTCATCAAACCAGATGGTATCGTGATTTAATTTGCCCTGTATCCAGTCATTTCGGCGATGGTAGCGCCGCTCCCGACAAATTTCACATGGCCGAGTCCTACTTTTAGGATCACCGTTCAGCCGCACACGGCAGACAGGACAGACATGGCCTCGATTTTCCTCCGGGGCATGCCAGCGGACATTCCATTTCCGATGAACAGGGATCGCTACAACTTTACGAATTTCATTGCGTTCTTTTACAATGGGCACAAGAGAGCGTGTATGACCACTCAAGCGAACCTCTGGTGGTGTTTCAAGATCGAGTGATTCAGCGATAGCCTCTACCTGTCTTTGAAGCCAATTTTCCCACCCAGAAATCCAAGAGGCAGGAACTGTTTCATCAAACCGCTCGCCAGGAAAAGAAAAAACAGCCACCATGCTGTCATGATAGATCAACGAACCAATTGCAATGTCAATTTCGATAAAACGAGCCACTTCGTCAAAGAACTTTTTCAATGTATTTTGAATGCCTGTCCAGTCTCCAATTTTGACCGAACGGTTTTCATAGTGTTTTGTCCCAATAGCCACAGTGAGCAGTCGCCATCGAGTTTTACTTTTAATACGGTTATCGTTCCATGGAAAAGAATTACCCTGAAGCAATGCTCCAGCTACTGCACTTTTAAATAGAGCCGCAGCTACATAAGACTGATCCCAAAGGGTAACATCGTTGTTGGGAATCCTTGTCTCTGCCAGAGTTGAAAGAAATGCTCTGCGGATAAAGGAGTCCTCTCCAATAGCCTGTTTTCTCCAATGCTCCCAGAGATAAATATCTTGAACATTCTTTGCTCCAAGTTCTCGCAGTTCTGTTAGCACTCTTTGAATTTCACTCACAAGTTGTCTCCACCCCTCTGGTGAGAGAAACTCTGGAGGGTCAGCTAACAAGTTACGCTTGGGATAACCCCATGGAGAAGAAAGCCACATGTGAAGAAAGGTTTGATTAAGGTATTCCGATGTAGCAGAAGGTAAATTCTTCTCCACACCAGATACAATGCCATGAGCAGCTTGAAGCAACCCCAGAAAGCCCGGGTGATTTGCATTTCGTCCGCCATGTTTTTCAGTAAATAGGCCGAATGACTGTGGCCAAGCAACTGCAGGGATTCCTGAACCATACAGGCGTTTGACCCACTCAAGCAGGTCATCCCAAGGGAATGGAGGAGTTTCCAGATTATGCCACTCACGTTCCTTATATCCTAAATTATCTCCACCCTGTTGTTTCAAAAATTCTATTCTTGCCTTACCAGCCATGTGAAACCAGCCAATGGCTTCCATAGCCAGAAGCAGGGGACGGTAATTACGCAGTGTTTCGGCAGGTGTAAAAGTGCTCATGGAGAACCTCCTTCTGAAAGCCAGCCCTGAATTTCATTCCACAGCCCATCTCGTGCGTTCTTTTCTGCAGTTCCTCTTTCTTTGTGAAAAGCCCGCCACCTCAAAATGTTTGCCGTGCCCCAACCCACAGTTCGTTTGGCGGAGATACCATAGGTGGTGAGTAACTTTTCAATAGCTTTGAGTAATTCCATAAGCACATCCACGGGCTCAGCCTCTGGCTTCATCCCGGGCCATGGAGCATAGAGGAGGGAAAGTGTCCCCTTTGCACCTTCGATTTCTACTTTTTCCTCACTTCCATCCGGCTTCCTTTCCACTTTTATCCTGCGACCAGGGACCACTTCATAATAAATCGGCTTCGTTCCGGCTCGACGCTTTCTATCATGAGGATTAATGACTTCAAAACCAATTTTGTTAAACCATGTTGGGAAGAAAACAAGTGCACCTCGATGGAAGTTTTCCTTCTTCTCCTTTTCATTGCCAAATAGGTGCAGTATCCAGTTCGGATCTCTCCAGCCTTCTAATTTACCTCCATGTTTTTCAAGGTGCTCCAGCAATCCTGCCTCCATTCGGCAAGCCCAACGCAGCATTCCTTTCCATGAGGAGGCCGCCATAAAAGGGACACCGAATACTCTGTCCTTACGCACCGGGTTGTCCATTACATGGAACAGACGGTCATCCTTCGAATACCATGGAGTCAAGAGTTCAAAATCCACCTGAATACCAAGCCAGTGAGGAGAGGGAAGGGAGGAGAAATTTGGAATTACATTTTGAATAAGTTGCGGTATCTGAAAATCTCCTTCTGTTTCTCTCATATAGCGGCTTCTTGCTCCTTCCCTGTCCCCTTCATAAAACCGCGTAGTAACTTCATCGACGAAGCCGCTGGAAAATCCTTCAGGAAATTCGGCAACTTCATTGATGTTTTGAGCCAAGATATACACAAAATAATCCCACGTCATTCGCTTGCCTCCTGATTGTTAAATAATTCATTAAGTATCCATTCACCGTCTCGAAATTCATTGTCTGGATTAAAATCTTGCCAGACCCGTCCTAACCGCCGTTTAATTTCATCAAAATCTACCAACCCTGGCTTGACGAATCCAAAAGTTCGTGCTGGATTTTTAAAACTGAAAATTTTCTTGCTCATCTGTTGCCTTCCAGCAAGCCATTTATTAACAGGGGTATCTCTCCATAGATTTTGTGCTTGATCCTTACGCATGTTTCGACCAAGAACCCTATTGTAAGTGCTCTGGGTAAATGATTGCCGTGATAGATGCCTTCCTTCTACATACCAGTAGTTTTTGAGGGATGCCCAAGCAAAATCAGAGTCATCAATATCCTTGCGCCATCTATCGCCTTGCACATACGCTTCTATTTGCTCACGGGTGCAAGCTATACCTTGAGGGCTTTCTATAATCCTGATAAGTCCAAGGTCCTGATGATGCCTTTTGCCTGCCCATGCCTTGACTTGCTCTTGCGTCCCATTGCGTTCAATTCTAATTATCAAAGGTTCTCCATGAGGCTTCTCACTCAGTAAATTCTTAAGTTCATCAATAGTATTTACTGGATTCCCATCAATTTCCAAGATTATGTCGTTTCTTTGTAACTTAAGTCCCCGTCGGCTACGCTGAACCACTATCCGTCCATTTGAGTCATCTAAGTCATCCGGTCCTAAATCGGCTATACCCCATTCTTCTGAAGGTTTAAAGACAATTTTTCCCCCGATTGCTCCATAACCAGCAATTAAATGTAAAGTAAGGCCAATTAAGCACCATTCTTCATCTTCTATTGGACGCAGAGGGATAAAGCGAAGTGTGAATTCATCCCCCTTATCCATCTGCTTCTGAATCACTTCACCATTTTCATCCAAAATCATCAATCGGAACTTACGCGACCAGCCTGTGCAACCGAAGAGTTCACAGACTACGCAATGTTTACCATTCTTGGCAGGACAACGCCCCTTCTCTGCTGTTGGGTCACAAGCCTTACCGCCTAATCCTCGCACCAGCACTTCAAACCACCATCGCAGTGAACCTATGATACCTGTTGGGATTAACCGGTCACCCGACCGATTTACATCCCCTGTCCATATTGGGGTTAGGGCTTCTAATTTCCATTTTTTATCATTTACATCCATATAACCCTCCTTTTAGGGTCTAAAATCCTCAATTATCCCTATCTCGTGGATGCGGTCCATGGTGGTGTCCACGCCGCCGGTCCACAAGGGGGTCAAAGTCTTGATTTTGATCGTCAGGCCATTCTCAGGCATGTTCACCTCCAGCTAAATTGTGCCCCACAACGCCGGGCAATTGCTGTTTCTTAAGTTTGAATCTATTAGAAGCGGTGCTTTGAGGTTCGGTCTTTTCGGGATATCGGTGACAGGAATTTCCGATAACCTGTGACGTCCGGCAACTTCCATAAGGTCGAAAACGCGACCCGCCATCAGGGGAACAGGCATCAATGCGGCGTTATGAACTGATTCATTCGATGATTCCATCCAATTACCTCCAGTTTCAGCCTGTATCTGTTTTAAAAACTCTTGATCGGG
>JAMOPE010000361.1 GCA_027064785.1 Geobacteraceae bacterium | reverse complement strand
TTCATCAACTTTGGCGTCAGTTCAGTACTGGTGTTTGCATTAGGAATGGTAGGAGACTGGATCGGGCTGGAGCAAACATACCGGATCTGCGTTGTCTTTGCGATCGGCATGATACCGATGGCATTTCTGTTAACAAGATTCAGTGGGACAACCGACAAACAATAACGGGAATCTCTTTTCATCGGTAGGCAGGGAGTACTCACTATCTGGTCTGATAGAAAAACCCGCGCTCCTGCCTGACCGTTTCAATTTTACCTTCGGCTTCAAGCACATCGAGATACTTATTGATTTCGCTGGTGTGCATCCCCAGTATCTGAGTCAGGTCAACAAGGGTACACGGCCTTCGGGAAATCGTCTCCAGAATTGCTGCCTCGGCATCGCTGCGATACGATTTGATATTTTTACGTTGCGGTGCTGCAGCAATAATCACCACGTTATCCAGATTCAACCGTTCAACCACACTGCGCAGTTCTGCCACCGTTGCCCCGCGTAAATCGGCCTCTGTTCCCGGCCGATCCAGTGTGTTTATCTGCACAGAATCGGGCTTGATTTTTAAAATGGCTTCGCGCATGCGTTGCACCTCGCTATCGCCATCATTACAACCGGGCAGGATAAAAATCTCCAGCCAGATTTTGCCGGAGAACCCATGACTGAAGTCGATCAAGCCCTGCAGATATTTTTCAACGGGAAGGTTGGTTGGCGGACGGTTTATCTCTGCAAAAATATCTGCAGATACGGCATCAAGCGAGGGGAGAACGACATCGACACCCTGCAATTCAGCTCTGACCGCTGAATCGTAGAGTAACGTACCATTCGTTAAAACTGCGATAGGGATATCCGGTTTATTCTGCTTTATAAAAACAACAACATCCCCGATTCGGCTGTTGAGTGTCGGCTCTCCCGACCCCGAAAAAGTGATAAAATCGGGATCGGGATTGTTGGAAAAAAAGTGGCGGAGTTCTTCAACGATCTTGGCGTAAGGGATATACTCTTTTCTCTTAAGGGTCAGCTTGGTTGTTTTACCTACCTCGCAATAAACACAGTCGAGAGAACAAACCTTACGTGGAACCAGATCAACCCCGAGTGACATACCGAGACGCCTTGAAGGGACCGGACCGAATAAGTACTTGTACACGTTAATCTCCGCCTTTTATTGTCCATCCTCAGTTATCAAACCGGAGGTAAGACCTTATTGATTGCCTCAAGAAGAATATCGATCTCTTCGCGCTGAATCACCAACGGTGGAGCAAAGCGGACGATATTCTCGTGGGTATCCTTGGCGAGGATTCCCTCATCTTTCAGTTTATTACAATAAGCTCGGGCACCACCGATTTCGGAATGGAACTCCAGTGCCACCATCAGCCCGCGACCACGGACTTCCTTGATTGCGGGGTGAGAAATCTTCTTCAATTCAGAGAGGAAATATTCTCCCTGCTTGAACGAATTTTCGATCAATCCTTCTTCGAATAAGACTTTCAATGCCGCCCTGGCAACAGCACATGCCAACGGGTTGCCGCCAAAGGTACTGCCATGCTCACCCGGCTGCAAAACCCCAAGAATTTCGGTATTGGACAACACTGCTGAAACGGGATAGAAACCGCCCGATAACGCCTTGCCGATAATCGTCAGATCAGCTTCAACGCCCTCATACTCTTCAGCCAGCAGCTTTCCGGTCCGCCCCAGACCGGTCTGAATTTCATCGAGGATCAGGACAATATTATGCTGGTCACACAACTCACGGGCTTTTTTCAGATAACCTGCCGGAGGAATCATCACCCCCGCTTCACCCTGAATCGGCTCAATCAGAAATGCCACGGTGTTTTCATTGATCGCCGCTTCCAGAGCGGCCGCGTCACCAAATGGGACACACTTGAAACCAGGGGTGAACGGACCGAAGCCGGCACGGGCATTCTCATCGGTGCTGAAACTGACAATGCTGATCGTGCGGCCGTGGAAATTATTTTCACAGACGACGATTTCAGCGTTATCGTCGGCAACACCCTTGACCGTATAACCCCATTTGCGCACCGTTTTGATTGCTGTCTCGACCGCCTCAGCACCACTGTTCATCGGCAGAACTTTATGGGAATTGGTCAACTGACAAAGTTCCCGATAAAAAGGACCAAGCTGGTCGTTGCGAAAAGCACGAGAGGTCAGCGTTAATTTTTCAGCCTGCGCAACCATCGCTTCCATAATTTTTGGATGGCAATGCCCCTGATTGACCGCCGAATAAGCGGCAAGGCAATCGAGGTATTTATTGCCATCAACATCCCAGACCCAGACCCCTTTTCCCCGCGACAGAACAACGTCAAGAGGTTTGTAATTATGGGCACCAAACTGATTCTCAATGTCAATGAATTCACTTTGTTGCATATCGGTACTCCTGCTGATACGGGTTTTTTCATCAAAGGTCTGTCATAGCACAGAGAGGTCGTTTTCGTCTGTATTTTTCTGATCGATTTAATCAATTCGGCAGGGCGAAATGGGGCCCGGTTGGTGGGCAGGTTTTCAGTAACGTCAACGTATCCTGAGCTGAGATAGCTTCGCTGTAAAGGTATCCCTGAACTTCACGACAACCGAGGTTACGCAGATAATCGAGCTGATTGAGGTTTTCAACACCGGAGCCAACGACCTTCAGATTTAACCCCTTTGCCATCATCGCAATGCCATCAGCAATACAGGTTTGATCAGACCCCTCTTCAATCTCACGAACAAAGGAACGGCCGATCTTCAATGTATTGACCGGGAAATTCTGCAAGTAACTGAGCGATGAATAACCACGACCGAAATCATCAATCGTTACAGAGACCCCGTAATCCTGTAAAGCACGAAGATTTCTGGCAACGGTCTGCTCCCCCTTGTTGAGCCCCTGTTCGATAATTTCCACCTCAAATAAATTTGCCCACAGCTTAAACCGCTGCAGAGTCTCAATAAACTTTGCTGCAAAATCATTTTGTTTTAACTGCACCAGAGAAACATTCAATGAAACATGGATTTGAGGTAGCCCCTGTTGCTGCCAGCGAGTGACCTCTTCACAGACCCGCTGTAACACCCACTCACCGATAGGAACCATCAGCTTCGATACTTCGGCTGCTGCAATGAAATCTTCGGGATAAAGGAAGCCGCGTTCGGGGTGCTGCCAACGCAACAAAGCCTCCATACCGATAATCACATGACTGGTCGGATTAACCTTCGGCTGGAAGAAAACTTGGAATTGATTATTTTCCAGCGCACTGTACAGGTCGCGCTCCACCGACAAGAACGTTGAATCATTCTTCATTGTGTCACTGTAAAAACAGTAGCCATCCTTGCCGTTTGCCTTGACATGATACATCGCAACATCAGCACTTTGAAGGAGGGCCTCACCAGTCTGTCCGGCATCAGGATAGACGGCAATTCCGACACTGCTACTCAGATAGAGTTCGTGATCATTAATACTGAACGGTTGGCGAATCTCTTTAAGAATCTTTTCCGCAACGGCCGAAACACTCTCCCGGCTACCGATCCCCGAAAGCAGCAGACAAAACTCATCTCCGCCAAAACGGGCGAGGGTATCTTCGGCACGTAGACAACCGAGAATCCGCTCCGAAACCTGCTGCAAAACCAGATCGCCCATCACATGACCCAGGGTATCGTTAATCAACTTGAAGCAATCGAGATCCATAAACATCATGGCAAACTTTTCACCATTACGACTGGCATGGGCCAATGCCTGTTCCATCCGGTCTTCAAACAGAATCCGATTGGGCAATTGAGTCAGCATGTCATGATAAGCCTGATGGCTGATGTGTGCTTCAGAACGCTTGCGCTCAGTAATGTCTCGGGCACAACCCAGCGTCCCGGTAAAAGTCTTGCGGCCAAAGCGGTCGGTGTCGTACATCCCGATTGCGTTCAGTTCAACCACCAGCTCACTGTTGTCGAGCCCTTCAACCCGATCACTTTCGGGGTTCACTAACAGGCGAATTTCAATACTGCGGGTTGCCCGGTCACCACCCCGTTGTTCGCTGAAAAAATTGTGAATCTCATCGGCATTATGGGGATGAATAATTTCTGAAAAATGTCGCCCAAGCAGTTCATGACGCTTGTAACCCAGCAGATTCTCAACAACATCGTTGACGTAGGTGAACATTCCATCAGCACTGAGCATATAGATGAAATCGGGAGAATTATTCACAATAAAGCGATGGAGTCGTTCCGATTCGTGCAGAGATTTTTCGCAATTTTCCAGCTGCTGTTTCTTTTGATGACGCTTAATTCCATCATCGACCACCTGCAGCAGCTCTTCAGGGTTGTACGGTTTACGGATAAAATCGTAAGCACCAAGCCGCATTGCGTCTTTAACTGCAGCGAACGATGTCTCGCCACTGACGATAATAACTTCAATATCAAGCTCTGCCTGACGGGTAAATTCGAGGACCTCCAGCCCATCAATTCCCGGCATCACCAGATCGAGCAGCAACAATTGATAGCTGTTATCCTGAAGCTTGGAGATCGCTTCACTCCCGCTGCGAGCCAGATCGGTTCGATAACCGTTGATCTGCAACAACGCCTGCAAACTGCGCAACAGGGGCAGTTGATCATCGACAATCAACACCTGAAACGCTTCGGGCGTTCTTTTCATCAAACTGTTATCAATTGTTTGTACGGCCACATGGTCTCCAAAAAAACAGTTTATTCTTCACTATCGGGAAGTTGAATATAAAAACTCGTTCCGGAGCTGGCAGAACTGTGACAGCTAATCCGGCCACCAAGATCATCAACCATCCCCTTAACAATACTCAAACCGACCCCCGAATGACCAGCCCCCTTGGTACTTGTCACCGGCTTAAAAAGTCGGGAGCGGACTTCCGGCGCAATCCCGGGGCCATCATCCTGAACAATTATTTCAATATAACGGCCCTGATCACTGGCATGTCCATCCCGGGTCATTAACCGAATAGTTCCACCTTGAGCAACAGCTTCGGCAGCATTCTTGATCAGATTGGTCAGCACTTGTTTTACCAGTAAAGGGTTGGTTGCAATCTTGTTTAAACCATTCTGCAATTCGTACTGTATCTTGATCTGGCGCGGGTTTATCTCACTGTTTTCAAGAGCCGCGACAGTATCACGCAGCAGATGATTCAAGTCGATCCGATGTTCAGGGAAATCGGGGAGTTCCTGCTGATTCAGATAATAGTTAAGAATATCGTCAATCCGGCGCACTTCATTTTTGATTGAACCCGCCATATCCCGATTTTCTTCACCATCCAAGGCCTGATTCAGGACTCCCGCATAATTACCGATCACCGTCAGAGAGCCACTCACTTCATGACTGACCCGTCGTAACAAACTGGTACTTTCAACAAAATACTCATCAACCCGATTTGACATTCCCTCCAAAGCCCGGCTGACCAACGGACTCAACAACGCAAAGCGTGACGTTCTAACATCCACCGCCCTATCAACTCCAAGAGCAACCACCCCAAGCTTTCTATCACCAAGCAAAAGAGGAAGACAACACAAACCAGTACTTCGACATAAACGGATCAGAACCTGATCACTCACCGTCAGCGACGATTCAAGCTGAAATGAATCTTTGGGTTCACTCTCCAGCAAAGCTGTTGCAGCAAGGTTCGATCCTGCCACCAGCGGAATAGTCACCTCTCCGATCAGGTGAGACTGCCCCGGGGCTGCAATCCCCGTTAACTGATGACTCTTCTGATCGAGAAGAAAGAAAATTGCATCGGTCACCGGAGTATTTTCAAGATAGAGATTTCTCGCCACTGCCAGAAGCTCGTCAAGATCTTTCCCCCCCGCCAACCTGGCCCGGACTGCTTCCTGATCTGCGAGAAGAAATGACAGCTCAGACAACCGCTGTAAATCTGCTGTCAATTCCGCCTGCAACACACTGGAATCATTCAAATAGCGACCAAACGCGGGAAACAAACCCTTTGCCCAGTCAAAAAGATACGTAATCTCACTCTGGCGCAACCCGAACAGTTGCTCTGCCAAAGCGATACTTTCCGCTGTCAGTTCCTGCGGGTTTTCACTCAACTGCTGGACTAAACGGGCAATTTTCAACAGCAAATTGCATTGCCCAAGCTGGGAAACATCGGCATAAAGAAAACGAACAGCATCAGGCAAAAACGATTCGAGCTGCCACTGATTAATCAGTTCATCAGCGAGTTGCACATGGTCGGTTGCGTAGTTCTCAATTTCCAGCCGACACTGCGCCGAATTATTCCAGGGCCGCACTCCCAGCTTAAGATAAGCCTCTCTGTCCCGAAAAAACAGAACCTGAATACCGAGATTCAACAGTAAACCGCAAAGCTGGGCCTCTTCAATACGGGGATAATTGACCGATGGAGCGAGACAACGGGCAAATACACCTGCAACCTGAGCCGAATACCAGAGAGCATACTGAAAGGAGAGTTCCTGTGGAGTAAACCGATAGCGAACAATGTCGCGAGCCGCCTGCAATGCCAAAGTCGCCAGAACCGCAGTGCCCAGTTTTTGTACCGCAGAGGATACCGGCTCAAGAGAGTTCAAAGAGGCTGAATCCACCTTATTGGCAGCGGAAAGAACTCTGGCAGCCAAGGCCGCATCCCGAAGAACAATTTCGGCCAACTCATCAACTGATGCCCCGTCAAGGCATTCCTCCATCAGTTCAATCAGGACTTGCGGCATACAAAACAGGGTGGCAATATCCTGATCTGTATTATTTTTGAGACACGACTCCATACAACGAACTCCCCCCAGCCAATTCTATCAACTCAGGTTATTAAATAAAACATCTGATTATCCAATACTATTATGGGACAAGTAAAAACAATCAGCAAGTCATTTATCGACAAAACCTCTTAATATTCAAGCATTTAGAGCTCCACCAAAAGGCTCGTAGTGCTAATAATAATCTACTTATAAAGCAGGTCGAAAACATCATAAAAGCTAATGGCCTTTCTGCAACAGCATGAAAATAATAGGGATAATTTTTGTCAAATAAAAATATCTGCAAAAATGAGAGGGGTCAATGATGAGAAAACACCTGCTGAAGCAGCATTATGAGTTTATTCACAGCAAGTGTTTACCATCATTTTTTTGACAAGATCCAAAAAACCGCCTAGTCTCAGTGAGTACAATTTTACTCAAATAGAAAGATTTAGCTATTATGGATCAGCCATCATCGCAACAAATTGAGCAGATTATCAACCAGATTCAAGACTTCGGGAAAGAGAATCTCGAAGAAATCCTTCATAAACTCATCGAAGGAGTTCAGATACTCGCGGGAGGCGGCCGCTGCCGGATCTACCTTGAAGATCTCACGATGGGTGCCCTTACATGTGCGGCAACAACCGGTGGTGATGCTTTTCAAAGCCATCACCACCCTTCTCCGATCAACAATAGTGACTTTCTTATTTCTCAAGTGTATCAACAGAAGCAGGAACTTGCCGTCCCCGACCTGTCACAGCATCCCGAAGACATCGCTTTAAAAACTGAAAACCACAAAATTGTTGCCAGCTATCTGCTGCCAATCACTCAACTGGGCCGATCCATCGGAGTTTTGTGCCTTGACCGGGGAAATCCCGAGCAATTGCCGAGTGAAAAACGACTTAAGCAGATCCGTAAACTCCTACTCAAAACCGCTCCAATGCTCAACCGGGCACGTAAATACCATCAACAACTACAACTGGCACGGCGTGTCGATGAAGCAAAGAAGCGGGAGGCGGCACTATTCATGGTGAAATCAGCGGCACAGCTGATCGATCAGGTCGCTCTCGCGTCCGTTCTCATCCCGATTCCTTCAGAAGTCGACGGTGAACGGACGTTGCAGATTCTCGCCTCTTACTCCAAGGAACAGGAGGCTGGCAAGCTCTACGAAGAAGAACGATTAATAAACCTGACCCCGGGAGAGTCCCTCCTGTCGAGGTTTATCGACCGAGCCGGCGTCATTGTTGATGATAGCTTACTCGCCCCCCTCTATATTTCAGATCTTGCTGCTGAA
>JAMOPE010000360.1 GCA_027064785.1 Geobacteraceae bacterium | reverse complement strand
CAGCTGCTGTTCCTGTGCCCGATTGAGAGTCCGGTAGCGTAACAGCGCCTGTTCTGCATTCACCTTCGGGACGTTGCAACCGAGTTCATGATGTTGAGCGTAGTATTCAGATCCACCCAGTTCATCAGCTGTTTCACCCAGCAGATAAACCAGATCACCGGCCTGTTTCACATCCATCGAAACGGCTTTGCGTGAATCGGAAATTTTACCGATCACCGAAAACAACACGGTCGGTGGAATAGATATTTTTGTATCGCCAATCTGATAATCGTTTTTCATCGAGTCTTTGCCCGAGATCAACGGCACACCGTAAGCAACACAATAGTCGTAGAGAGCTTGGTTTGCCCGTACCAGTTGGGCCGCTTTGTATTGACCATCGGGAGTTTTGGAACTCTCGACCGGATCACACCAGCAGAAGTTATCGAGACCGGCCACATGATCAACATCACCGCCGACAGCAACGTAGTTACGTAAACCTTCGTCAATCGCACACGCCATCATGTGGTACGTATCGATATCGCTGTAACCGGGGCAGATTCCGTGGGAGACAACAACACCTTCAAAAGAATCGAGAAGCGGGCGAAAAACTGCAGCATCGGACGGGCCGTCATTCACAACTCCCATCAGCGGCTTAATCACAGTTCCAGCTTGAACTTCATGGTCGTAACGCCGGACAACCGACTCTTTGGAGCAGATATTCAGACGAGACAGAAGCTTCCGCAGCTCATCATTCAAATCTTCAGGTTGAGCAAAAGTCGGCTCTGCCAGTTGTTTCGGTTGCCACTTCGCCGGGATCACCATCTGTGGCACGCCAGCGTGGATAAATTCCATATCGAGGTAGCAAACGGTTTTTCCTTCGTACAGACATTGAAAATAACCGGAATCGTTAAAAATCCCGAGATCGGTTGCTTCGACATCCATCTCTTTTGCCAGCTCAAAAAACGCATCAAGACTTTCCGGTGGGACGGCCAGTGTCATCCGCTCCTGAGCTTCTGAAATCAGAATTTCCCACGGTTGCAACCCGGGATATTTCAGGGGAGCACGATCGAGATGCAATTCAAAACCACCGGTATCCTCAGCCATTTCTCCAACGGAGGAGGAAAGACCACCGGCACCGTTATCGGTAATCGAATTATAGAGACCACGATCGCGGGCAATAATCAGGAAGTCGAACATTTTCCGCTGGGTAATCGGATCGCCGATCTGCACCGCCGTCACCGGTGAACCTTCGTGCAGCTCTTCGGAAGAAAATGTTGCCCCATGAATCCCGTCTTTCCCGATCCGACCACCTGTCATCACAATATGGTCGCCAACCAATACTTTCTTTTCGTGACATGGCTTATCGTGCAGCAACCGTGGCATCAGTGCAGCGGTTCCGCAATAGACCAATGGCTTGCCGGCAAAGCGGTCGTCAAAAACCAGAGAGCCATTAACTGTCGGGATACCACTCTTGTTGCCGCCATGTTCAACCCCTTCGACAACTCCCTCAAAAATACGCCGGGGATGAAGAAGCCGTGGTGGCAGCTCTTTTTCGAGAAATGGAGAGGCAAAGCAGAAGACATCAGTATTAAAGATCAGCCGTGCGCCCATACCAGTCGCCATCCCATCACGATTGACACCAACGATCCCGGTCAATGCACCGCCGTAAGGATCGAGGGCACTGGGGGAATTGTGAGTTTCAACTTTAAAAACGATACTCCAGTCGTCGTTGAACTCAATAACTCCGGCATTATCTTTGAAAACCGAGAGGCAATAATCGTTTTTACCAAGATTTTCTCTGACCTTATCGGTCGCTCCGACAATGAAGGTTTTAAACAGCGAATCGATAACCTGCTGATTGCCGTTTTCGTCCTCGTATTCAATTTTTGCCGAGAAAATTTTATGTTTGCAGTGCTCACTCCAGGTTTGCGCCAGTGCCTCAAGTTCGACGTCGGTGAGTTCGTCGCCGAGACCAACTTTCTGACGCTCAGCAACGATCTGCGGATCGGCAATATGTTTCTGGATTTTAAGCATTTCCTCAAGATTGAGTGCCAGCATCCCCTGACGACTGATATCGAGAAGTTGCTGATCCGACAGCTGCAGACTCATGCTGCGGACTTCCGGGGGCTTTTCGCTGATAACCCGGGGGATTGAAACGGGGACTCCAACCTTTGGATCAAGTTCATCGGCGGCAAGAATTGTCCAGTGCTGGATCAGTCCATTCGCAAGAAAATTTCCAGCGACTTTCTCAGCAAGGGCCTTGTCGGTCAGTCCGGTCAGCAGGTACTGAGTCGACGTGTACACGGCCTCCCCTTCAGCGAACAGCCGTCCGGTTAAATACTGAATGGCTTCTTTTGCCGTCCGCCCGGTATTATCGGTCACCCCCGGGCGAAAACCGACCTCAATCAGCATGTCGAAATCACTGGCAAGAGGGCTGTTAATCGCATAATCCTGAATCACCGGATCGGAAAACGGTCCGGCGGCGGCCTGTTCCACTTCAGCATCACTCAACGCGGCATCAACAGTATAAACATCAAGGGTCCTCACCTGCGGCAGTTCGATATTCAAATGCTCTTTCAGTTCACGCTGAACCCGTTCGCCCCGCGCATCCCTGACACCGTCTTTTAGTCCTACAATAATTCTCCAGGCCATTTCTGCTCCAACACATAGAGTAGTTAAATTTATCTTTACAAAGGATTATAACAGGAACTGACTCGACTCTGACGACCGACAATAATTTCAGGAGTATAGCCGCGAGTCATTAATGTCTGCCGAAACAGCTGTTCTGCGACTGTCGGACAGTTATTTTCTTCACTTAAATGGGCCAAAAACACCGCCTCAAGCCCCGCCCAGCTGACATCTTCAAGTAACTGGCATGACTCGTTGTTTGACAAATGGCCATGCCGACTGCGGATTCTCTGTTTCAAATGCCACGGATAAGACCCGTTCTGGAGCATATCAACATCGTGATTGGCTTCAAGAATCAGTACGCGGCACCCTTTGAGCTGCTCAGCAACCAAGCGGGTTGGAATCCCCAGATCGGTCGCAAAACCGATTTTACCTTCACTGGAATCGATGGTAAAGCCAACCGGATTGACAGCATCATGCGTTGTTGAAAATGAGGCAATAGAGATATCGCGACAGGAAAAGACATCTCCGGCAGTAAAATGATGAAGTTGCTCAATTTTCCCAAGTTTTGGTAAAGCGGCATGAGTTTGCCGATCAATATGGACAGGTAAATTGTAACGCCGGGCAAGAGGACCAATGCCACCGACATGATCGTGGTGTTCGTGAGTCACGAGAATTGCATCGAGATCTTCACCGGCCAATTCAAGAGTTGAAAGACGCCGTTCGGTCTCCTTACCAGACAACCCAGCATCAATCAAAATCCGGCAGCCATCGACCTCAATCAACGCACTGTTGCCACGACTCCCGCTGGCCAGTAAACATACCCGCACAGATGTTCCCTTTCATCCCCTGTAAGCGATGCCCTTATACCTAATATTGAGCACTGCTGCAAGGAGAAAACCAATCGATTTTTTCGGTGAATCTGATTTGCAAAGCGACTGGTTTATATGTACTCTTGTAAGAGGCAATTTTCAGAATCGCCAGACATGCGAATATATTTCAGAAAAATAAAACCCTAAGGTATTTTATGCCCATCAAGGAGACAGAAAATGGCAGTTAAAGTTGCAATAAACGGCTTCGGTCGAATCGGAAGAAATGTTCTCCGGATCGCCTGCCAGTCCAATCATTTTGAGATTGTTGCGATCAACGATTTGACCGATTCGCAAACCCTTGCCCATTTACTGAAGTACGACTCAGTCCATGGAACATTTGCCGGAACCGTCACAACCGAGGGTGATTATCTGGTTGTCGATGGAAAGAAAATAAAGGTTCTGACGCAACGCGATCCAGAGTTGCTTCCATGGCAGGAGCTGGGGGTCGATATCGTTATTGAATCGACCGGCTTATTCCGTGCTCGTGACGCAGCAGCGAAACACCTCACTGCCGGGGCGAAAAAAGTTATCATCAGTGCCCCGGGGAAAAATTCAGATATCACCATTTGCATGGGGATCAATGAAAAGCAGTATGACCCGGCATCCCACGACATTATTTCCAATGCATCGTGTACAACCAACTGCCTGGCGCCGGTCGCCAAAGTCTTACTTGAAAACTTTGGAATCGTCCGTGGAATGATGACAACCGTCCACTCCTACACCAACGATCAGAAAATTCTCGACCTCCCCCACAAAGATTTACGGAGAGCCCGTGCCGCCGGGATGTCGATGATTCCGACAACAACCGGTGCGACAGCAGCAACCGCCCTGGTCCTCCCTCAGCTTGAAGGAAAACTGACCGGAATGGCAATCCGTGTTCCGACACCCAACGTGTCACTGATTGACCTGGTTGTAATCACCGAGAAGCCGACGACTGTTGAGGACGTCAACGCTGCAATGCAGACAGCAGCTGATGGCGAGCTCAAAGGAATCCTCGATTTTTGCGATCAGCCGCTGGTTTCGCGTGATTTCAACGGATCACCGGCGTCATCAACCTTTGATTCATTGATGACCACGGTTCTGGATGGAACAATGGTAAAAATCATGACGTGGTACGACAACGAGTGGGGTTATTCCAACCGGGTTGTCGATTTGGTCAGTTATCTATCATCGAACAGATAAACAAATATTGCTATTACACGGGGGAGACCATGTTTAACAAAAAATCGCTGGAAGATATTGATGTCACCGGGAAAAAAGTCTTCTGTCGCTGTGACTTCAATGTCCCGATCAATGAAGAGGGCAGGATCAGTGACGATACCCGCATCCGGGCAGCACTACCGACAATTAAGTCGCTGATAAAAAGTGGGGCAAAAGTGATTCTCGCCTCTCATCTGGGCCGGCCCAAAGGAAAACCGGCAGCGGCATTCAGCTTAGCTCCAGTGGCAAAGCATTTAAGTGAACTGCTCAATCAACCTGTTGTCATGGCCCCCGACTGCATTGGTTCAGACGTTGAACAGCTTGCAGCTCAACTCAAAGCCGGGCAAGTCATGTTACTCGAAAACGTCCGTTTCCACAGTGGCGAAACTGATAACGATGCCGACTTTGCCGCGCAACTGGCGAAGCTTGCCGATATTTATGTCAATGATGCCTTCGGGACAGCTCACCGTGCTCATGCATCAACTGAAGGGGTTGCCAAACTGGTGCAGCCCGCGGTTGCCGGATACCTGATGGAAAAAGAGCTCCGCTATCTCGGTAGTGCCCTTGCCAACCCCGAGCGGCCCTTTGTGGCAATTCTCGGTGGTGCAAAGGTCAGTGACAAAATCACCGTCATCGAGAATCTTCTCAACAAAGTCAATGTCATCCTGATTGGCGGAGGAATGGCGTACACCTTTCTTAAAGCACAGGGGTTTGCAACCGGACAGTCACTCGTCGAAGAAGAAAGAGTTGCAATGGCAGGAGACTTACTCGATAAAGCAAAAAAAGCCGGGGTCAAATTTCTGTTGCCAAAAGATCACTTGGTCGCAAAAGAGTTTTCCGCCAACAGCTCTTTTATTGTTGCTAAAAATGAAGATTTCCCCGTTTCCGGAATGGGTCTCGATATTGGACCTGAAACAATCAAAGCCTACGTGGAACAGATCAAGACCGCCAAAACAGTTGTGTGGAACGGCCCGATGGGGGTCTTTGAATTTGATAATTTTGCCAAAGGGACACTGGCGATTGCAGAAGCACTGGCACATTCGAACTGTCTCTCAATCATCGGGGGTGGTGATTCCGTGGCAGCTGTTAACAAATCAAGGTTGCAGGACAAGATGACCCATATTTCGACAGGTGGCGGTGCGTCACTTGAGTTTCTCGAGGGCAAACAGCTTCCGGGTGTCGTTGCCCTGACAGACAAATAATGGAGAAAACCATGCGGACACCACTTATTGCCGGCAACTGGAAGCTCAACAAAACAATCTCCGAAGCAAACAAATTGGCCACTCAACTTGTCACAGGACTGACAGGGGTTAGTGACAGAGAAGTCGTCATCGCACCGATTTTTACTGCACTTTCAAGCGTTGCAGATATCGTTAAAAATTCTCCAATCCAGCTCGCGGGTCAGAATTGCTACCCTGAAGAGAGCGGTGCATTCACCGGTGAAATTTCGCCCCTGTTTCTCCGAGATGCCGGTTGCCAATATGTCATCATCGGTCATTCAGAAAGGCGCCAACTGCTGGCTGAAACCGATGCGTTCATCCAGCAAAAAATTGTGAAATCGCTTGCAGGAGGTTTAAAACCAATACTCTGCATCGGCGAAACCCTTGAGCAACGGGAAAACAATCAGATGTTTGATGTGCTGACTCAGCAGATCAAAGGAGCACTGAAAAATCTGACTGCCGAGCGAATAGCAACACTCGTTGTCGCTTATGAACCGGTCTGGGCAATCGGAACAGGAAAAACAGCCTCAAATGAGCAGGCTCAGGAAGCCCACGCTTTTATCCGGAAACTACTCGCAGAATTATTTACCCCGGACATCGCCGAAACAACACGAATTCTTTACGGCGGAAGTGTCAAGCCGGGCAATGTTGATGAGTTAATGGCTGAGAAAGATATTGACGGTGCATTAGTTGGCGGGGCAAGTTTGAATGCAGAAGATTTTATCCGCATTGTCCGTTTTAACTAAGAGCTAAAACTTCCCACTCACCGTAATCTGAGTGAGTGGGAAGCAGCTAAAACCTATTCTTTTAGAGCATATCCGGCACCACGCACGGTGTGAATCAGCTTCTTATCATATTTCTGGTCAATTTTATTCCGCAAATAATTGACATAAACATCGATGATGTTTGTAAATGAATCAAAGGTGTAATCCCAGACATTCTCTGCAATCATCTGTCGGGTGAGAACCCGGTTGGGGTTGCGCATGAAATATTCCATCAATGCGTACTCTTTCGATGTCAGAACAATCTCATCACCCGCCCTCCAAACCTTGTGTGCAACCGGATCAAGCCGGAGATCAGCAAAATGGATATCGGCTCCCCGGTCGTTAGAGCCACGACGGATCAAAGCCCGGCTGCGTGCAACCAGCTCAACAAAAGCAAATGGCTTGGCAAGATAATCATCCGCACCGATATCAAGTCCAGAGACTTTGTCATCAACTGAGTCACGTGCGGTCAGACAAAGAACCGGGGTCATAATGTTCTTCTCACGCAGGTATTTAATTGCGCTCAGTCCATCCATCTTAGGTAACATGACATCCATGAGAATCAGATCGTAAGTGTTAGCCTCTGCCTTCCGGACACCTTCTTCACCATCAAAAGCGGCATCGACAGAAAAACCTTCTTCTTCAAGTCCTCGCTGAATAAACGTTGAAACCTTTTTTTCATCTTCAACGACAAGAATGTGCATTGAGAGACTCCTTTAGCCTTACAAATTAAACCGACATTTAAACCGACATTTAAACCGACATTTAAACAAAAAATGCCACAATGGAAGTTATTCATTAATGAAAGTAACAGAAAACGTGTGTCCCCTCAAGAAAAAATAGTAATTCTGCTAATTTACGCGGGAAGAGTAAGGATAGTTTCAGTTGAACTAAAATAAATAGTGCCAGAGAAGATCGAGGCGACCGCGCTTGATCAGAGCTTTTCCAGAATACCGCATCACCTCCCGAACCTTTTGCCGATAATCCGAGCGGTAGCAATGAATTTTGCAGTGTTTGCAGACCGGCCTCTCTTCGAGAGGACAGTTGAGGCGACGCTCAATCGCATAGGAGAGAAATTCTCGACACTCAGAACAACACTGATAACGCTCAAGAGAAAGCAGCTGCGGAGGGAGCCCAGACAACGACTCACGAGGCGGTTCATGATGGTCAGAGCAGTAAACTGAGGTAAACCATGCGAGAATCTTAAGGTCTTTGATCTCTTTGCGCGTCAAATCGGAGCAATTTACGCACGATATTTTAGCCATCTTTGAAACTCTCTGCTAAATCGGCCAAACGGTCAGGAGCGAGAATCTCAATTTTCTTACCTTGGACATGAATCATCTCATCATCAGAGAGTTTGCGGAAGGTCCGTGAAAGGGTTTCACTGGTTGTTCCCAGGTTTGAT
>JAMOPE010000359.1 GCA_027064785.1 Geobacteraceae bacterium | reverse complement strand
AAGCCCGTCAATTACTTAAAAAAGCACTTGATCGTGATCCTAAGCGGGTCGATATCTATCTCGCTCTCGCCAGTGTTGCTCTGCAGGAAGGCAATACTGCTGAGGGAATTGAACTGCTGCAGAAAGCTCGTAAAATTGATCCTAAAGGGCTTGAGGTTCTCTTCAAATTGGCGACAACGTTTGAAGAAAATGGTCGTCGTGAAGAGGCCATGGGTATTTATAAGGAACTGCTGGCCGAAGATGCCAACAACCGTAAAGCAATGCGTGCTCTTCGTGATATCCAGATGGATCTGGGAAACTGGGAAGATGCGCTGGCTCTGCAGAAAAAGATCCTCAAAATTTCACGCACCGGTGCCCGTCTCGAAGTCGAGAAAAAAGTTCTGTTACAACTTCGTTACGAGCTTGCCCGCACAAATTATGAAAACGGTGAGCCGGGTCAGGCAATCGATGCCTGTCGTGACATTATCAAAAAGTCTGCAAAATTCACCGCTGCCCGTGTAACTTTAGGTGATGCGTACCAAAAAGTCGGACGCAATTCTGACGCTGTAAAAGTGTATCAGGATGGCTACAAAGCGCTGAAGAAAAGTATTTTCCTTGCTCGTCTTGAAGACCTCTACATTGATGTCGAAGATCCGGCAGCTCTCCTCGCTTTCTATCGAACTCAGATGGAAAATGATCCGAAAGATCTGCTTCTTAAGCTCTATCTTGGTCGGCTCTGTCTGCGCCTTGAGATGGTCGATGAGGCGATCCAGCATCTGACCGATCTCGAAACTTCGGGGATCGATTTCACCAAGCTGCATCTGTTGCTGGCCGAAGCTCAGCGGCGGCGGAATAACATTGAGGAAGCGGTTGTCGAATACCAGAAAGCTCTGGAAATTGATGGTCAGCTCCGCCTTGGTTTTGTTTGTGAAGAGTGTGGTGCCAAGTTTAATGATTGGCGGAGTCGCTGTCCAGAGTGTAAGGCGTGGGATTCATTGGTCCTGCCAGAGAGAAAACAGATCCAGGAGGCGAAGTTGCTGGATGGAGCGAAAGGGCTCGCCCTTTCCGGGCAGGGGCAGTAAATTGTCCGGGCCGGTTACGCTGGTTATCCTCGACGGCTGGGGTCTCAGTAACAGCTGTGAAAACAATGCCGCCTGTCAAGCGAAGACGCCGGTTCTTGATCGTTTGCGTCATGACTACCAGACGAGTCAGTTGAGTGCTTCTGGGCGTGATGTCGGTTTGCCTGACGGTCAGATGGGGAATTCTGAAGTTGGTCACCTGAATATCGGTGCCGGGCGGATTGTCTATCAGGATCTTACCCGGATTAGTCTCGCCATTGAAGATGGCTCTTTCTTCACCAATTCAGCCCTGAACAGGGTATGTGAGCGATTGGTTAAGTCGGGTGGTAAGCTTCACCTGTTGGGTCTCCTTTCCGATGGTGGCGTCCACTCTCATAATACCCACCTCTATGCTCTGGTACGTCTGGCGAAGCAGATTGGCGTCAAGGATGTCTGTATCCATGCCTTTCTCGATGGCCGTGATACTCCCCCCCAAAGTGCCGCCAGCTATCTGGAACAGCTTGAAGATGAACTGCAGAAAATCGGTTTAGGACGGATTGCGACGATCACCGGGCGCTACTGGGCAATGGACCGCGATAGCCGCTGGGATCGGGTCGAAAAGGCGTATCGTGCATTGACCGAAGGGATCGGGCAGGAGGCTGAAACCTCTGCCGAGGCAATTAGTGCTGCGTATTCTGCCGGTCAGACCGATGAATTTGTTGAGCCTCGAATTATCGGCTCTGCGGGGATCATCGATGATAACGATGGTGTTATTTTCTTTAACTTCCGCTCGGATCGCGCCCGGGAAATAACCCGTGCACTCGCATTTCCAGATTTTGAAGAATTTCCCCGTCAAAAAGTCCCTCAGCTGGTCGATTATGTCTGTCTGACCGAATATGACGAAACCTTCGGTCTACCGATTGCGTTTCCATCCGAAAGTTATCCCGATATTCTCGCTGAAGTCGTCTCGCGTGCGGGGCTGAAACAGTTGCGAATTGCCGAGACCGAAAAATATGCTCACGTCACCTTTTTCTTTAATGGCGGGGTGGAAAAAGCATGGCCGGGCGAAGACCGGGTTTTGATTCCGTCACCACAGGACGTTGCAACTTACGATCAAAAACCGGCGATGAGTGCGGTTGAGGTGACCGATGAAGTTGTGAAACGGGTTGAATCGGAAACTTATCAGCTGATCATTCTCAATTTTGCCAACTGCGATATGGTTGGACATACCGGGATCCTTCCGGCTGCTATTGAAGCGGTCGAAACTGTCGATCATTGTATCGAACGAGTTGTTCATGCGGTTACCCAGGCAGGTGGTAAGTTATTGATCACTGCTGATCATGGCAACTGTGAGCAGATGGTGGACGAAAATGGACGGCCCCACACGGCACACACGACGAACCCGGTTCCGTTGATTTATGTTGATCCTGAACATAGAGATCTCAGTGTTCGGGATGGTATCCTTGCTGATCTGGCACCGACCATTCTCGATCTTCTCGGGTTAGATAAGCCTGCTGCGATGACCGGGCAGACGTTGTTGACCGCTTAGGCCGTGGCTGTGAAATCGGGGGGATTTCCAGCAGCAGTTAAAAGTTCTATCCCGCAGTTTTTTAAGCTACTGTTTCCCCCGGCTTGCCCTCTCTGCTTGACAACGTTGCCAATCGGGGACTCTGCTCCATTTTGTTCTACCTGCCTTGGTAATTTTACTCCACTTCCCCCGGCACATTGTCCTGTATGTGCCCTCCCTTTTTCCGGAAGTGAAAATAGCTCTCACCTTTGTGGGCGCTGTATCAAGAACCCTCCGGTTTTTGTGAAGGTGTTTGCATCCGGTGTCTACGAAAAATCATTGCGACATGCGATTCATCAATTTAAATTTAACCAGCGTCTCGGACTTGATCGCGCACTGGGGACTCTTCTTGATGACACGATTGATTCCGATCTGACATTTGATGTTGTTGTTCCGGTTCCACTCTCACGATTGAAACTTCGCCAGCGGGGTTATAACCAGTCATATCTTTTAGCCTGTGAGTTTGCCAGAATAAGAGGGCTTCAGGTCGATAATCAGCTGTTGAGTAAAATAAGAGAAACGAAAGAACAGCATGGCTTGTCTGCCCACGAGCGGGAAACCAATTTGAAGACCGCTTTCAGGTTGGAAGGCTCTCTGAATGGAGAGACAGTCCTCTTAATTGACGATGTCCTCACCACAGGAAAAACAGCTGAGCTCTGTAGCCAGATTTTAAAGCAGGGGGGTGCCGGAGATATTTATGTTGCGGTGATTGGCCGGGCTCCCTGATCTTTTTTGAAGATCCTGTTAAAATAGAGTCGTGCAGAAATCTTGTTTTGATTTCAACGTTTGGAGTTCACATGAAGTCTGGCCTTTATCGTCTGTTATCTGAATATCCCCTTGAAACATTACTGCAAACGATCCCAACCGGTCTGTTCCTGGTCGATAACGATAAAAATATCGTTTATTGGAATGCAGAAGCGATGCGGATCACCGGTTATACTGCCGAAGAGGCGGTCGGTCGCCACTGCTCTTTTTTACACGGCGATCCTTGTCATATTGAGTGCGGACTTTTCTCTGAAATGACACCAAAACCGGAAATCGGCTTGAGCTGCTCATTTCGTCATAAAGATGGCCGTACGATTGCTCTGACAAAAAATGTTGATCTTCTCCATGATGATTCCGGCAAGGTGATTGGCGGGATTGAAGCATTTGTCGATATTTCCCGTCTTAGAGAGTTGGAGGCGGACCTCCGTTTAAAGGTTGAAGATCGGACCCGTGAGCTCGAATTTGAAAAAGCCGGATTGCGGGCTGTTCTCGACGGGATGACTGATCCCACGTATATTTGTGATAGTCACTATCGGGTCTCCTTTATCAACCGTGCTATGGCTGAAATAATCGGGCAGGCTGAGGGTGAGCTTTGTTATAAAGCCATCTATCACAAGGATGCTGTCTGTGATGACTGTCCGCTGCCGCAGGTGTTGAAGGGGAAGATTGTTCAGCAGGAAAAAACGCTCCCTGAAACGGGCCGAACTTACGAAATTATCCACTCTCCCTACCCATTGGCACAGAAACCGACCCATAAACTGGGAGTGAACCGCGATATTACTGAAAGAATCGAAACGCGACGCTGGTTGCAACAGGCCAATCGTGAACTTGACGCTTTTGTTTCAACCGTCTCCCACGATCTCCGTTCGCCCCTGACTCCGTTAATCGGTTTTGCCGATCTACTTGAGGAGCGTTACAGTGACCAACTTGATGAGATTGGTCAGGAGTGTATCGCTGAAATCAAAAAGACGGCAGAGAAGATGCGAGACTTGCTGGAAGACCTTCTTTCTCTCTCGCGGGTTAGCCAGATTAAACTTCCAGACGAGCCGATTGATGCAACACGGATTGCTGAAAGTATCCGCTTTGAATTGTCGGATAAAATCTTGGAAACACAGGCTCAGGTAGACATCGATCATCTTCCCGATGTCAAAATTCCTGAATCGCTGTTATCAAATCTTTTTCGCAACCTGCTGGGGAATGCTCTGAAGTACGCAGCAAAAGAGAATCCCCATATCGAAATGACGGGCCAAAAGTTTCCAGACCGGGTTCGTTTTTTGGTAATTGATCATGGTCCGGGGATTCCGATATCAGAGCGTGAAACGATTTTTGAACCATTCCATCGTGGAGTCCGTAGTCGTGGAACTCAGGGCTCCGGCATTGGTTTGGCAACAGTTGCTAAGACGGCACGGGTTTTTTCTGGGAGTTGCTGGGTTGAGGAAACCCCGGGTGGCGGGGCGACCTTTGTTGTCGACTTCCCCTGCTGCGGAGAAAAAACTTAAAGATGACCTTCAGAGTTTGACATCTATAAAACAGAGTTCTATCCTGTCGGGCGGAGTTGTTTCGTATGTCCTTTCAATAAATCTAACAGGAGGCGTTCATGGAACAAAATAATCGGCGTGATTTTCTCAAAAAAGCAACGGTCGCAACTGCCGCTGCAACCGCGACGATTGGTGCTCCCGCCATCGTACGTGCTGAAAAAAACGTATAATTGGAAAATGGTCACAATGTGGCCACCTCACGTTCCAATTTTCAGTGAAAGTGCGGACAAATTAGCCGAAATGATTAATACGATGTCTGGCGGTCGACTGAATATTCGGACCTTCGGTGGTGGTGAACTGGTTCCGCCATTGCAGGCGTTTGATGCCGTTAGTCAGGGGATGGTCCAGATGGGGCATGGTGCCTCCTACTACTGGGCTGGAAAATCCCCGGCGACTCAATTTTTGCAGCAGTCCCCTTTGGTATGAATGCCCAGGCGATCAATGCCTGGCTTTATAGCGGTGGCGGGATGGCGTTGTGGGATGAGCTTTATGGCAAGTTTAATCTGAAGCCGCTTCCTGCTGGTAATACCGGTGTTCAAATGGGCGGCTGGTTTAACCGTGAAATCAACAGTATTGCCGATTTCAAGGGATTGAAAATGCGGATTCTTGGTCTTGTGGTAAAGTTCTGGCAAAAGCTGGTGGGACCGCAATCCGCTTCCCGGGTGGTGAGCTCTATATCAACCTTGAGCGTGACGTTATCGATGCGACCGAGTGGGTCGGCCCCGATAACGATTACAAAATGGGCTTCTATAAAGTTGCCAAGGATCCAATGAGTAAGAAAGTTTACGAAAGCGACAGTAAGTTCCAGCAGCAGGCATGGAGCAAGACCTCTGAGCAGGCATATTCCTCGCTGTTTGATTAAGATTATTGCTGATTTAGGAATAACTAAAAAAGCCCGTCAAGTCGGCGGACTTTTTTAATAGAATCGGTATTGTACCATCATCGCAAGGATGAAAAAGAATTTTGCCACGATCAGAGTATCTCCGGGAGTACAGCATGGAATCTCTACGTCAGCTTTACCGCATCGGAACCGGCCCTTCGAGCAGCCATACCATGGCCCCCCGTCAGGCGGCGTTGATATTTCTGAAAAAATATCCGGGAGCAGCCCGATATCGGGTATCACTCTTCGGTAGCCTTGCAGCAACCGGGCGGGGCCACCTGACGGATAAAGCATTGGCAGATGTTTTTCAATCTCATGACACTTCACTGGAGTTACTTTGGGTTCCCGAAAAAAGTCTTCCCCTCCATCCCAACGGAATGCGTTTTGAAGCGTTGACGGAGTCTGGAGAGGTTCTGCAGCAGTGGGAGGTTTACAGCATTGGTGGTGGAGCCTTGCGGGATAATGATGACGCTGTTGTTCCAGTCTCTATTTACCCTTTGACCAGGATGGGCGATATCCTCAATTCCCTTGAGCAGAGTGGCGAATCTCTGTGGGAACATGTTCTTAACTGCGAAGACAGCGATTTTCTCGACTTTCTTGATCAGGTCTGGGACGTTATGTCGTCTGCAGTTGGTCAGGGACTTGACCATGCCGGTATCTTACCGGGAGGGTTGGGGTTGGGACGCAAAGCCCAAACTTTTTATCGAAAGTCGGGTCTTTATGGTGCTCACTTAAGAAATAATGCTCGAATCTGGGCCTATGCTCTGGCGGTTTCAGAAGAAAATGCCAGCGGCGGGATGATCGTTACTGCACCAACTTGTGGTGCCAGCGGTGTCCTCCCTGCTGTCCTTCGTTATTTAAATGAAACTTTGGAGTGCAGTTACCATGAAATTTTACGGGCACTGGCAACAGCCGGTTTGGTGGGGAATCTGGTGAAGCATAACGCTTCAATTTCCGGGGCAGAAGTGGGATGTCAGGGAGAGGTCGGGACTGCCTGTGCGATGGCCGCTGCTGCAGCAACTCAGTTACATGGCGGGACAATCCGTCAGATTGAATATGCTGCCGAAATGGGTTTGGAACATCACCTCGGTTTAACGTGTGATCCGGTCAATGGTTTGGTCCAGATTCCGTGTATCGAGAGAAATGCCCATGCTGCGACCCGGGCGTTGAGTTGTTGTCACTTTGCCATGCTTTCAGGGGGGGAACACAAGATTAGCTTTGATGAGATTACCCTAGTGATGAATGAAACAGGGCAGGCATTGCCGTCTCTTTATCGTGAGACGTCCGCCGGCGGTATTGCCGAAGCCTACCGCCAGCGGGGTTGCCCCCAAGCACCTACGGCAGCAGAAAGGCTCTGATAATGCGGCGTCACATCCCGGTTTCATGGAATGCCGCCAGTTCTTCAGGGGGCATAGCCGGAGCAGAATCGGGGCGGAAAATAGCCACGATAATAATCCAGAGGATATAAAGACCGACGAGAACCATTCCAGGGATGACGGCAATGTCGCCGATCGAGACGTTGAGGACACTGCCGAGGAGGACGAGGACGATACTTGGGGGGATAATCTGCCCCCAGTGTCCCTGAAGCACAGATGGTTCCCGTTGAGAGCTCGGGAAAATAGCCGCGTTTCAACATGGTCGGTAGTGACAGCAGACCCATGGTGACGACGGTTGCTCCGACGATTCCTGTCGATGCGGCAAGGACTGCCCCGACGACGATAGCAGAAATAGCCCGCCCGCCCCGTAGCTTACCGAACAGCATCGCCATTGTTTCAAGCAGCTCTTCAGCCAGCCCCGACTTTTCCAGCATTAATCCCATATAGACAAACAGTGGCACCGCGATCAACACATCGTTGGTCATGGTTCCCCAGATTCGCAATGGCAGCAGTTGGAAGAAACTCATTCCAAATGTGAAATAACCGAAAATCAGTGAAACGCCACCCAAAGTGAAGGCGACGGGAAATCCCAAGAGTAGAACACCGAAAACGGTGGCAAATAACACCAGTGACATATATTCAGGCATGCTGCGGTTCCTCTTCTTTTTCAGCGGAATCTTCGAGTGGCCGACCGATGACCGTACAGAATGACCGGAGGATCATGGAGACCCCTTGCAGCAGGATTAAGCCGAACCCTGTCGGAACCATCGCTTTAAGGAGATAACGGTAGGGAAGCCCGCCCGGATCGGGGCTGGTTTCCTGAATTGCCCAGCTCATGCCGACAAAACCTTGACTTGCCCAGATGACCAGAATGGAAAACGGAATCAGGAAGATGATACCGCCCAGCAGGTTGATCCATGCCTGACCACGGTGAGATAGCAGCGTATAGAAAACATCGACCCGGACGTGCCCGTCTTCTTTCAGGGTGTAGGCAGCGGC
>JAMOPE010000358.1 GCA_027064785.1 Geobacteraceae bacterium | reverse complement strand
GTCAGGGCTTGGACAATATGTTGTTTAATTTCAAGTTCAGTCGCATTATCAGGATCGGCTTCAAGATTTTTGTGGAGGATTGCCAGAACCTGAGGGTCGTGACTGCGATCAGCAATTTGAACTGCCGCCAGTTGCGCTTCGGGGTCATCACTTTCCAGCTCCAGAAGCAATTGCCGGTTTGCCGTCGCCGGGTTACACGAAAACAGATAGCGCATGGCTTCGAGACGAACCTGTGGATGGGGATGGTTCGTCAGCGGTTGAATCATTTTCAGACTGCTGTGATCAACCTCTTTCCCGAGGATGATCAACAGATTTCGAACTAGGTACCAGCGCTCATCATTCAGTGACTGGAGAATCATCTGCCGCGCATCACCACCAATTTTATCGAGGATCTCCATCCAGAAGCGACGTTCATCCCACGTCGGTGCCAGACCAAGTCGTTCAATCAGCAACTCGCTGTATGGTTCACCGACATTGACAATGTAATCGGCGATTTCGGGATGCTTTTCCTCTTCCCATAAATCAACCGCATCGAGGACCTCGGTCATAAACGTCATCTGCAGGTGGTTTGCGAGAACTTTTTCATCAAAAATACTGACATTGGCTCGACCAGAATTAAGGTAGTTTGACCAGTGGCCGTAAATGTCCTGCAGGTAAACAAAGTTGCCGATATCGAGAAAGTAGCGTGATAACTCCAGCAGGTTTTGCTGAGTCGATTCTTCCTGCTCACTATCCAGAGCTTCATTCAACAGTTCGAAGATAATTGCGGCATAGTTTTGTTCAACCGATTGTGCTTCGAGTTGCTCTTTAAGTTTTAGTTTTTCTTCTTTGGGGATTGTGCCGACAATATTATCTCCAAGGATGCTATACAGTGCCGCCTGATAGCCATCGGGCATATACATATCCTGCCGCTCTTCGCAGAACAGGACATCCAGCCGTGCTTTGACCATGTCTTCGGGGAGTGCCGTTGATTTTGATCTGCTGGCGAGGGGAGAATCCTCAATCTGGGTGTTGGCAAGGTTGCTGATTAAGCCGAATAGCCGGGATGACAGATTTAGCTCCTGCCGGTTTTTCCCGGCGATAGTGTTTTTCAATAAATTAACCGGAATCTTCTGTAACAGCCCCGGGGCTGCATCGCGGTGCCGGTCGAGACTATGAAAAGCACTGCTGAGAAATTCCTGCTGTGCGTCGGGAGAAAGTTTTTCAAGCAACGCCACAAGCTTTTTATCGTTATTTTGTTGTCCTGATGGACTCCCTGTTTGGTGAAGGCTGTTCTCGATAAACCGGTTAATCGACAATGATGTCTGTTCCCGTTCGGTTTCATTGCCGACAAGTTTTTGGTTGAAAATGTCGGCAACTGTCGATAAATCGAGTCCGGAATCGCCATCACCAAAATCAAGAATCCCGTTATGCAGCCCATGGAGAAAGTGTTCCCATAGATGGTCTTCTGCTGTTGAATCTGGATTCTCCAGACTTTGACTGGCCTGGAAGGCATCGTAGTCG
>JAMOPE010000357.1 GCA_027064785.1 Geobacteraceae bacterium | reverse complement strand
CAATATGTGACTCAACCCGACCACCCCCGACCTCAAGAACCCGGGTCGCCAGAGCATCGACAAAGTAACGATCGTGCGAAACAAAGATGATTGTTCCCTGATACTTTTTCAGTGCATCGAGAAGAATCTCTTTCGATTGCAGATCAAGATGATTTGTCGGTTCATCAAGCAGTAGCAGGTTTGCCGGCCGCAGCAGAAGCTTAGCCAGTGCCAGTCGGTTTCGCTCTCCGCCCGACAGCACTCTGACCGGTTTTTCAATATCATCTCCCGAAAAAAGGAAAGACCCGAGAATATTCCGCAACCGCGGCACCATGGCAACAGGAGAATCGGCCATAATTTCATCGTAAACATTGCGTACAGGATTCAGCTCATCAGCCTGATTCTGGGCAAAATATGCCTGAACCATATTATGGCCCTCCTCCCGTTCACCGGCTACCGGAGTCTCGACGCCTGCAAGTAATCGCATCAGCGTTGATTTCCCCGCACCATTCGGCCCAACCAGCGCGACGCGCTCACCCTGTTCTACTTGAAGATCAATTTTTTCCAGCACCTTCAACTCACCGTAGTGTTGCGAAGCTCCTTTCAAACTGATGGCAATCCGCCCCCCTTTAGGGGGTGCCGGGAAGGTAAATGCGATTTTTTTACGCTGCGGTGGAAGAAAAATCCGCTCAATTTTTTCAAGCTGCTTGACGCGGCTCTGGACCTGAGAGGCCTTATTCGCCTGATAACGAAAGCGGCTGATAAATGCTTCAATCCGGGCGATCTCGTCATCCTGTTGTTGCTTTGCCGCTTTAAGGGCGGCAATCCGTTCATCACGGGTCTGAATATAACGGCTGTAATTCCCCGGGTATGCTGTCAACTGGCCACTCCAGATCTCAACAATCTTTGTGACAACTTTATCGAGAAAAAAGCGATCGTGAGAAACGAGGACCAGTGCATACGGATACGCCAGAAGATAGTCTTCAAGCCAGTCACGCGCAGGCAGATCAAGGTGGTTGGTAGGCTCATCGAGCAGCAGCAGGTTGGGTTTCTGCAACAGCAACTTTGCCAGAGCAATCCGCATCTGCCAGCCGCCGGAAAATGTTTCACAGGGCTTTTCGAAATCAGCTGAACTGAATCCGAGACCGTGCAGCACCCGTCCGACCTCCGATTCCATCTGATAGCCGCCCCGCTGTTCAAACAGCTGCTGCAACTCAGCATAGCGTTCCAGCTCTTCCGCTTCACCACCACTCGATATTTTATCTTCCAGTTGACGCAGTTCAGCTTCCATCTGTTGAAGATCGGCCAACGCACTCTTGGTTTCGACAAACAAAGTATTACCCCGGTGCATCAAACCATCCTGCGGCAGATAACCAAAGGTTGTCCCTTTGGCAACCTGCAGCACTCCACCATCACTATCGACCAATCCAGCCAACAGTTTCAGTAGAGTCGATTTCCCGGCGCCATTCTCCCCGCACAGGCCAATTCGATCCGTCGGTCTGATATGCCAGTCGATGGCAGAAAAAATACGTCGATC
>JAMOPE010000356.1 GCA_027064785.1 Geobacteraceae bacterium | reverse complement strand
TCGGTCTAACCAAAGGAGTCAAATTGTGTTTAAAGTTGGAGATATGGCGGTTTACCCAACTCAAGGAGTTGGAGTTATTGAGGATATCGAAATTCGTGAGTATTCGGGGCACAGTCAGAATTTTTACATCCTGAGAATTGTTGATAGCGATATGAAAATCATGGTTCCGGTGGCCAACGTTGATAACGTTGGAATGCGGCGGTTGATTGACCAGCAGCGAATCACCGGTGTTTTTGATGCCCTTGCCGAGCCTTCCAGTGGAGGCAAGGTTGCCTCATGGAGTCGACGGCAGCGTGAGTATAACGATAAGCTGAAAACTGGTGATCTGCTTGAAGTCGCACAGGTTCTGCGTGACCTGTATCAAATTGGTACAGGCAAGGAACTTTCCTACGGGGAGAAAAAGGTTCTTGAGCAGGCACGTAAACTCTTGGTGACAGAGGTTGCTCTGGCCGAAGGGGCTAAAGAGGATCAGGTTGTTCAGCGGTTGGAAAACATCTTTCATTGATGTGTTTCAACATGACAGTCTACGAGACCGGGCGCAGTTTGTGTGCCTGGTCTTTCTGTTTGTGCTCTCTGGATATTTCCCGGGCGGGGCTCTGACAGTTATTTTGTGAGTGAAGAAATGATGAAAGCAACTGTCATTATCCCGGCAGCGGGATCAGGACGCCGGATGGGCGGCTCAATCAGTAAGCAGTATCTTGAGCTTGCCGGTAAACCGATTCTTGCCCACACCCTGACTCTGTTTGAAAATCATCCCCTGATTGAACATATTTATCTGGTTGTCCCGGCTGGCGATATTGCCTATTGTCAGGAGCAGATTGTTGATCGTTATTCGTTCAGCAAAGTTGCCCGGATTGTTGCTGGCGGTTCTGAGCGACAGGATTCCGTCAGTCACGGGCTCGATGCGGTCGCTCAGGATGGCTTGGATCAACCACTTCGGCCAATTCTTATCCATGATGGTGCCCGCCCACTCTTCGATTGTCAGCATCTTTCGCTGTTGATCGAGGCGGTCTGTGATACCGGAGCATGTACAATCGGGGTTCCGGTAAAGGACACCATCAAGACGGTTGAAAATAGTACCATTACCAACTCTCCTGAGCGCAGCCGGCTGTGGCAGGTTCAAACTCCACAGGGGTTTCAGTATCAGTTGATTCGGGACGCTTTTGATCGTGCTGCTGCCGACGGGTTTGTTGCAACCGACGATGCTTCACTGGTCGAGCGCCTCGGTCATCCGGTCAAAATGCTCGAAGGTGATTATCGCAATATCAAAGTGACGACCCCTGAGGATATTCTGATTGCGGTTGCACTTCTGGGAGGGACACCATGATCCGGATTGGCCACGGTTACGATGTCCATCGACTGGTTGCTGACCGGCCATTGATTCTTGGCGGGGTTGAAATCGAATATGAGCTGGGTCTGCTGGGTCATTCCGATGCCGATGTATTGCTTCATGCGATTTGTGATGCGATTCTCGGAGCATTGGGGCTTGGTGACCTAGGACGGCATTTTCCCGATAC
>JAMOPE010000355.1 GCA_027064785.1 Geobacteraceae bacterium | reverse complement strand
TCTGACTGACTTATTTCAGGTTCTTTCTTTCATTTTGTCCCACCTGTTTATGTGGCATGTCCGGTCGCTGGCAAGGCACGCAAAGAGGTTGAAAGTTTTTCCTTGATTAACCCTGTGTTTAAAGGGCTGTCGCTGCTATGGAGAGATGTTACTTTTTCAACTTACACTGTTTTTTAATCTCCCCCTTTCTGAGAATTTATGCACAAAATAGCTTGTCACGAGTGTGATCTTGTTCACGATATTCCTCCCATGCCGGAGCGGGCGGCAGCGCGCTGTGTCCGTTGTGGATCAATTTTGTTTCGCAGTCGGAAAAACAGTATTGACCGGACTTTAGCGTGGACGCTTGCCGGACTGGTTCTTTATGGTATCGCGGTATCCTATCCGTTTTTGACCATGAAGAGTGGTTCAATTGCTCAACAGACCAGTCTCCTGAGTGGTGTCGAGCAGCTTTACAATCAGAAAAATGTTGCCCTTGCAACTCTGGTTTTGCTGACAGTTGTTTTATTACCACTTATTCAACTGCTAAGCCTTGTCTATATTTTTATTCCACTCAAATTTAATTTGCGTGGTCGCTTTGCAATTCCGGTTTTTCGGTTGCTCGGTCAGATCAGACCCTGGAGTATGATGGAGATCTACATGCTCGGCATTCTGGTTTCCATTGTTAAACTGGCAAAAATGGCGACGATTGTTCCGGGGCTTGCAGTGATCGCTTTTTCTCTCCTGATTTTTGTTCTTACTTTTGCGTTGTCAGCCGTCGATCACCATATGGTCTGGGAACGTCTGGAGAAAGACTTGTGACGGTTAAATATGGTTCAGCAAAACGTATGGGGCTGGTCAGCTGTCGCGATTGTCATCTCCTGAGTCGCTGGCCGGAAGTCAGAGACTCTCAGATTGTCTGCTGCCCGCGCTGTGGCAGTGAATTGCACCGGCGGAAACGGAACAGCCTGACACGCACCTGGGCGCTGCTGTTGGCAGCGATGATCTTTTACATTCCGGCAAACGTTCTGCCGATGATGATAACTTCTGCTGTCGGCAGTGTTCAGGCGGATACCATCATGAGCGGAGTCCTCTATTTCCTCCACAGTGGGTCGTGGGAAATTGGCCTGGTTATATTTATTGCGAGTATTTTCATACCATTTATGAAGTTTATAATTCTTATTTATCTGCTGATTTCGGTTCAGTTTAAATTGGTCACCCAGCCCGAAAATTTAACACGACTCTATCAGCTGACCGAGGCCGTTGGCCGCTGGTCGATGCTCGATGTCTATGTGGTGAGTATTCTGATTGCTCTGGTTCAACTCGGGGTGCTGGCCGAGATCAGTGCTGGGCCGGCAGTTCTGTACTTTGCACTGGTTGTTGTCACGACGATGCTTGCTGCAGAGAGTTTTGATCCCCGTTTGATCTGGGATGTTGTGGAGGAAAAGGATGAGTGAAGAGCATCGTGAGATAAAGGTTGAGGAATCGGCCCCTGTGGCACAGATTCAGACTCGGCGTACATTCTCGATTATTTGGGTTGTTCCGATTATTGCGTTGCTGATCGGTGGCTGGCTGGTCTTCAAGGCCCAGTCAACAAAGGGGCCGACGATCACGATCTCTTTCAAAAATGCTGATGGACTGGTCGCCGGGAAGACTGAAATTAAGTACAAGGATGTTACTGTTGGGGAGGTGACCTCGGTTGATTTGAGTGATGACTTTTCTCAGGTTGTCGTGACCGCCCAGTTGAATCGCGATGCCGGAACTTTCCTGACCGATAAAACCCGTTTCTGGATTGTCCGGGCTAGAATTGGTGCGGGTGAAGTTTCGGGGTTGGGAACGCTCTTCTCGGGGGTTTATATCGGGATAGATCCGTCAAAAGAAGGCGAGCCACAGGAGACATTTACCGGGTTGGAAAGCCCGCCAATTCTGACAAAAGGGTTGCCGGGAGGGAACTTTATTCTGAGAGTGAAGGAGCTTGATTCCCTCGACCTTGGTTCACCGATTTACTATCGTGGCATCAAGGTTGGTCAGGTGGTGGCATACCATTTTGATAAAGATGCCGAGGCGATTCTCATCAATATTTTTGTCAAGGCTCCCTTTCACGAAAAAGTTCTGCAGGATACCCGTTTCTGGTCGGTCAGCGGTGTCGACCTCACAATAGATGCTAATGGCCTTAAAGTCGATACTCAGTCATTGGTTTCAATTTTTACCGGGGGGGTGGCGTTTGGTTTACCAGTAGGAAGTCTGTCGCAACAAATTGCAAAGGATGGAACGGTTTTCTCACTCTTCCCGAATCGGGAAAGTAGTACCGAAGAGGTCTACACGGTCAAACGGTACTATCTGATGTATTTTGATCAGAGTATACGAGGTCTTGCACCGGGAGCCCCTGTTGAGATTATGGGGGTCAAAGTTGGGGAGGTGGTCAGTACCAAACTGATATTCAATGAGAAGATTCAGAAATTTCTCATTCCGGTTCTGGTCAGCATTGAGCCTGAACGTCTCTCGGGGATGATTTCCGGGCAGGGGGAAGTCCTGGAAGCCCGACATCTTAAGGAAAAATTTCAGAATGAAGCTAGAAGTGGCGAGAGAGCTCTCCTTTTCCGGACTGATGAATTGGTTGAAAATGGTTTCCGCGCTCAGTTGAAAACGGGAAATCTGCTGACCGGAAAGCTCTATATCGATCTCGATTACTATTCCGATGCCCTGCCGGCAAAAATTACCCGTGAGGGGAACTATCCCGTTTTTCCGACTGTTTCAGCTCCTCTTGAGCGTATGGAACAGCGAGTCGACAATATCCTGAAGAAGATCGAAGCCCTTCCTCTGGCTGAAATAGGTCAGAATTTCAACGATATTCTGCAGAAAATTGACGCCATTCCGATCACTGAGATGGGGAACAACATGAATACCGCGGTCGCGTCTTTAACCCAGACACTCGAAGAGCTCAGAGGACTATCGAATGGGATCAACAAGGAGACGATGCCGCAGGTCAGCCGGGTTCTTTCTGAACTGGAAACAACGATCAATGGAATTAATGATGCATATGGCCCCGATTCGACATTTAACCACAATGCCAAAGAGGTGACGGATGAACTGGCGTTGACCCTACGCTCGCTGCGCTCGTTGTTAGAGTATCTGGAGACGGATCCCGCTGCGTTGATTTTTGGTAAAAGAGGAGAGAAAAAATGATAAAACAGGTATTTCCCCGGGTCTGTCGCTGGTGCGCCATCGTTGCGATTGTTGTTGCGCTTACGGGCTGTCTCGGTAATGGTTCTCCTCATGTTTCCTATTACAGTCTGCTGACTGCTCAGCAGTTATCTGAGGGGCTGCCGGTCGCTTCTCTTCCTGAGGTCAAGCTGGGGGTTGGTCCTATCTCCATTCCTGACAGTCTGAAGCGGTCACAGATCGCTACACGGCAGCAGGGGAATCTATATGCCTTTGACGAATTTCACCGCTGGGCCGGGACTCTGGAAAAGGATCTGAGCTATGTTCTAGGTGAGAACCTTGAAAAGATGCTGGGGCTGGGGGAAGTCGGAATTCTTCCCTGGCAGCCTCATTTTCAACCGACCTATCGGGTGATTATGAATGTGACTCACTTTGATGGTGATCTGAAAGGTGAAGCGGTTCTCAGCGCCCACTGGGTCGTCGCTGATACTAGCGGTAAGGCTGTTCTTGCCGGGGGGAGAAGTGAATATCGACAGCCTCTTGAAGCTGAGACTTATGCTGCCCTTATCAGCACAGAGAGCCAATTGGTTGCCCAACTGAGTCATGAAATTGCTATTGCGATCGCTACCTTGAAAAACTGATATGGAAAGACAACGAAGCCTCTGTTTTACCAACAGAGGCTTCGTTATTCCTACCCACCCAGATAAGCTTTCTTTACCTCAGGATTGTTCATCAATTCTTCTCCCGTCCCTTCGGCAACGATATTTCCAGTGTCCATAACATAACCACGATGGGCAAGTTGTAGCGCCAGGTTCGCATTCTGCTCAACGAGAAGGATTGTCATACCATCTTCATTGAGTTGTTTGAGCTTACGGAACATCTCATATTTCAGAACTGGGGCCAGCCCCATACTTGGTTCATCGAGAAGGAGGATTTTACAGCCGGTCATTAGGGCCCGTCCAACTGCCAGCATCTGCTGCTCGCCTCCACTTAAAGATTCACTTCTCTGGGTGCGGCGTTCCTTCAGGCGTGGGAAAAGATCAAAAATATAATCATATTCTTTCTCCAGGTCCGCATTTTTTTCCCGGGCATAGGTTGCCAGTTTAAGGTTTTCCAGAACCGTCAGGTTGCCGAAAATCCGCCGACCTTCCGGGGAGAGAGCAATGTGCAGTTTTTTAACCACATCACTTGGCTGGGTTTTGAGGATTGATTCCCCCTGAAATTTTATATCTCCACCGATCACCCGTGGTGCTTCTGGCGGTGGTAGCCGGGTAATCGTATGCATGCAGGTAGTTTTTCCTGCTCCATTGGCTCCGATCAGGGTGACAATTTCACCTTCTTTGACGTGAAAACTGATTCCATGCAGGGCCTGGATGTTTCCATATTTAACTTCAAGGTTCTCAACTGATAATAGCATCAGATATTTTCATCTCCCAGATAAGCCGTCATAACGGCAGGATGGTTACGCACGTGCTCAGCACTGCCCTCAGCAATAGTTTCACCAAAATCAATAACCTTGATCTGGGTGCAGAGTTCCATCATGACATCCATGTGATGCTCAATCATCCAGATAGTCACGTCAAACGTTTCATGGATCCAGCGTATCAGCCGAATCAGTTCTTTTGCATCGGCGGAATTGAGCCCGGCGGCTGGTTCGTCGAGTAGCAGTAGCTTCGGGTGGCTCGAGAGCGCGCGTGCAATCTCCAACTTGCGCTGGGTGCCGTAGGGCAGGTTCTTGGGCAGTTCCTCAGCGTGGCGCTTCAGATCAAAGACATCGAGCAGTTCTTCGGCCTCTTTGGTTACCTGTTCTTCTCTCGCCTGATAGCGTTTGCTGCGGATAACAGCCTGAAAAAAACCGTAGCCAAGTTGATAGTGATGTGCGACGCGGATATTATCAAGCACCGTCATGTCGTTCCAGAGCCGTATATTTTGAAATGTGCGAGCCGCACCTAACGCGGTGACCTTGTGCGGCTTGAGCCCGGCGGTAGGGGTGCCGTCGACGAGAATTTGCCCTTCAGTTGGCTGATAGAAACCACTGACAAGATTAAATACCGTCGTCTTTCCTGCACCATTGGGACCGATCAGTCCGGAGAGTTCTCCCGGCATCAGTTTGACATTAAAGTCTTTGACCGCGGTCAGACCGCCAAAACGTTGGGTCAAATCACGTACTTCGAGGACTGGCGTCGGTTCTGTATGTATTTGTGTTTGTCCCATTATTTAAACCTGTAAAATTTCTTCAGCTTGGGGAAAACGTCTCCCAGTTCTCGGTTGCCCATGATTCCTTCGGAACGGAACTGCATGACAATGATCAGCAGTAATGGGATCATGACCCATTTGATGACACCTGCCGAAGGTTCCCAATCGGGAAATACAAAGGTGACAGGTGAGACTAGGACATCAATGATCGCTTGCGAGCGGAGTACTTCCAGTAGGCCGGTAAAAATGATCGCAGATATAATGGCACCGGATAAAGACCCCATCCCTCCAAGATAGACCATGACCAGAGCCTCAGTCGATTTGAGAATATTGAAGGATTGCGGGTTCACATAACCAACGATGTGTGCGTAAAGGCCGCCGGCACACCCTGCCAAGCCGGCGGCGAGCATGAAATTGACGATTTTGATTTTGTTGGTGTTAACGCTCATGATTTCCGCAGCGACTTCATCCTGGCAGATGGCGTTGACCCCTTTGCCATAGGTGGAGGAAATGAAGCGCCGGATCACCCAGACCGTGAAGATGGTGAAGTTGATGACCCAGAAAAGCATCCATGGTCCATCAAAGATATCAATCATCGCCCAGACGGTATCCTTCATTCCCTGAAAACCACGCGATCCACCGATAAAGTCTATGTTCTGGATGGCTGATATGATCATGTAGTTGACGGCAATTGAAATAATTGCCAGATAGTCATCGCGGGTCTTGAATGAGGGAACTGATACCAGTAGCGAGGATACGGCAGCGACAACCCCGCCGATCAGCACGATGATGGGGAAAACAATCACCACCGAGGCTGCGGGCAGCAGTGGCTCACCGAAGTGGGTACCAAAACAGTACACTGACAGGATCGATGAAATATAGGCACCAATGCACATAAAAGCCGCATGGCCACAGGTAAATTCACCCATGTTGCCGTTGACCAGGTTGAGGCTGGTCGACATCATAATATTTATGCCGATCGTCATGACGACGATTTGGATATAGCCATCGATCATGCGGAAATGAGCAGCGAACAGCAGTCCTATGGCAAAGACGACCAGTAGCATGTTGAGAGTGTATTTTTTCATATCTTATTATCTCCCAACCTATATCTTGGTCGACTGAGGTATGCCGAACAGTCCGGATGGCTTTACCCACAGAATCAGCAGCAAAATAGTGAAGGCGAAAAGATCCCGGTAGGACGAGGGGAAGACCGAGACCACGCCGACCTCGATAAAGCCGAGCAGGAAGCCGCCAACAAACGCCCCCTTGATGTCACCGATGCCGCCAACGACTGCGGCGATAAAAGCTTTCCAGCCAATCAACATCCCCATGAACGGCTCCAGGACCGGGTAGCTCATAGCGAACAGGAGCCCGGCAAGACCGGCAAAACCTGAGCCGAGGACAAAGGTAACGACGATAATTCTGTCGATGGGAATACCCATCAGCGGAATTGCAAATTTATCGTAAGAGATGGCTCGCATTGCCATCCCGACCCGTGTACGGGTCACGACCCACTGCAGAAACAGGAAGACCACAATGGCCGCTACGATAACCATAACCTTGAGGTTGGTCAGGGTGACGCCACCGACGTGCCAGATTTGTTTTTCAATCAACTCAGGGAACTTCAAGCGGCTGGCGCCGAGCACGGCCAGATTGGAGTATTCTAGAACCAGACCCGCCATCAGCGCAGTAATGACGACGTAGAGCCGGTGCGCACCTTTGCGCCGCAGCGGTCGGTAAGCAATTCGTTCCAAGGTTACACCAACCAGCGAAGTCAGAACCATGGTCAAGGGAACAGTGATGGCGAAGGCCAGTAATGGGGAGATTCCGGCGATTGGGCCAATAAGGAAACTTGCCACGAAGAAAGAGATATAGGCTCCGACCATAAAGATATCGCCATGGGCGAAGTTGATCAGACGCAGCACCCCGTAAACCAGAGTGTAGCCCAGGGCAATGAGGGCGTAAAAGCTGCCCCACTGCATGGCATTCAGGATATTCTGAATAATGAAATCCACAGAGATTTTCCTTATAAAACGTTAAAGTTGCACGCTCGCCTATGGCGAATTGTTTGAAACAGAATAAAGCGGGGATCCAGAAATCCCCGCTTTATTTCAAACTATTTCCTTAACTTGTGTTATGGACAAACTGATTCTTCGAAAACAAAGGTTCCTGTTTCGGAGATTTTAACCACAACAGCACACTTGATCGGGTCGCCCTGCTCATCAAACTTGGATGAGCCGGTGATGCCGTCAAAAGACTTGATGGCGGCCAGACCGTCACGGATGGCTTTGCGCATTTTGCGCGGGTTGGAGTCCACAACGCCGGCGTTTTTGATCCCTTCCACCATCAAACCGATGGAATCCCAGGTCAGGGCAGCGTAGTCAGCTGGCTCTGCACCGTATTTTGCCATATAGCGGTCGATGAAGACCTTGGTTGCACCCTTGGCACCGGCGGCAGCGTAATGGGTGGAGAAATACTGACCGTTACACTGTGGGCCACAAAGTTTAACCAGATCCGGGGTGCCCCAGGAGTCGGAGCCCATGAACTGGCCTTTGTAACCAAGATCGCGCGCTTGTGGAATGATCAGGGCGACCTGGTTGTAGTTTTCCGGTACAAAGATGAAGTCGGGTTTGGCGGCAATGATGGTGGTCAACTGAGCAGAGTAATCCTGATCTTTGGTGCCATTTGATTCGTAGGCGACGACCGGGCCGAGACCTTTGGCTTCCCAAGCAGACTTAAATACTTCGGCTAAACCAACAGAATAGTCGTTTTCAACGTCGTACAAGACAGCTGCCGTCTTGGCGCTGAACTTCTTGGCGGCGAAGTCGGCAATGACTGGCCCCTGGAAGGGGTCGAGGAAGGCCGCACGGAAAACCCAGGGACGATTCAGCGTAGTTGCAGGGTTGGTTGACCAGGGGCTGATCATTGGG
>JAMOPE010000354.1 GCA_027064785.1 Geobacteraceae bacterium | reverse complement strand
GGCATAACCCCACGGACACTGAAAACCAACAGAACAACAACACCCACAATCATAATCGTTCGTCGTAGTCGTGAGTGTCCCCCGGCCGAAAATTTCAAAATTGCCAGATAGGGTCCGACCAGTCGCCCAAAGGTTTTTTCGTATAAACGCTCGAGGCGTTGCTCAATCCAAAGCTTGTTGGTTCCTTTGCGGTAGAGGTAGAAAGAAATTGCCGGAATAAACGTGATTGAGAGAAAATAGGAAACCAGCAGGGCAATAATCAGGGTCGAAATCAATGGTCGGAATATCTGCTGAGGAAAATCTCCGGCAAACAGCAATGGGAACATGATGACTATCGTAGCGACTGTTCCGGCAAACACCGGCGCAATCACCTCTTTGGTTCCTTCGACAATGGCGGTCTGCAAATCTTCCTTCATCTCAGTCAGGTGGCGTTCAATATTTTCCAGAACCACAACAGCGTCATCAACAAGCATCCCCAGTGCAAGGATAATTGCTGTGTAAATAATCAGATTCAGCTCACCACCAAAAACCCAGATAATCGCAATCGTAGCAAAGAAAACCATAGGAATAGAGGCAAGTGCAGCTGTCACCGCGCGCAAGTTTCCGAGGAATAACAGGATAACCAATAGAGTGAAGATTGTTGCGTCACGTAGCGCATCAAGCATATTGGTGTTGGCTGTTTCGATTAAATTACGCTGGGTATCGGCCAGTTGAAAATCGATGCCGGGGTAACGAGCTTTCAGCTTTTTGATTTCACTTCGGTCAGCATTGCTGGTCGAAAGAACCGATCCGCCGGGAGCACGTTGAATCGCAATCGCAATCGCCTCTTTTCCATTACCCAGATAACCGGAAAATCGCCGCTGGTGTTCCCAGGTGACCGTTGCAATATCAGCCAATGTGACATTGGGGGCAACCGGGAGACGTTGCAAGTTTTCTATCTGATCGCGCTCACCGTAATAGGTGACCGTGAAAAATGAATTTTCCCCCTTACTGAATCCAATCGGCATATCACGATCAAGAGCGCGGATGGTTCCGGCAATCTTGCTCAGAGCAATGCCGTGTGCTTTGGCGGCAAAAGGGTCAACACTGATATTAATGGCACTTTGGTAGCCACCAAAAACTTCGACATTGCCTATTTCTGGATTGCGTAGTAACGCCGGCTTTATATCACTGATAACCAGCTTGCGGATGGTGTCGATATCCACGCTATTAGTAGCCGGGGAAAGGGCAAATACATCAACCGGCAAGGTGAATGAGCCCGAGGTATATATCGAAGGGTTCACTCCGCTGGGGAGTTTTCCACGTACCTTGTTGATGGCGTTATTAACATCAACAGCAGCAGCATCAAGTCCTTTTTTATACTCAAATTCAGCAGTGACAATCGACATCCCGGCAATATTGGTTGAACTCACCTTGCGAATCAGCGAAAGGGTAGAAAGTTCCTGTTCAACCGGCTTTGAAACCGTGGCAGCGACAACATTAGGGGTCGCGCCAGGAACCTGACTCATCACAATAACTGTTGGGCGGGCGCTATCGGGAAAAAGATTCTTCGGCATGACAATCAGGCCGTAAACCCCAAGGACAAAGAACCCGGCAATCACGCTGTAAAGTAAATATGGGCGTTTATGAAAAAAATCAAACATGACGGGTCTCCCGCTCAGTTGTTATGGGTCTTGAGAATCTTAACTGGAACACCAGAGGTTGCCCGCAGCAAAATATCGGGCTTGGCAAGCAGCAGGGTCTCTCCCTGTAAGTTCTCTTTAACCATCACTCCTTCACTGCCACGATTGATAATGGTGATCGGAGTTTTGGCAGCCTGTCCATTTTTATAGACCAGAACGTAGCTCTTCCCTTGAGTTGTCAGTAGCACATCATTCGGTAGCAGAATTCCATTTCCAGAGAAGAGAACCAGTTTGATGTTGAGAAACTCTCCTTCGACCTGCGATCCCCCCAGCGGCAAGGCGGCCCGATATTCACGCAAGCCACTGCTTGACGCCTGACTTTTAGGAGTGAGCGCAAATTGCTGTTGCCGGTATGCAATTCTTTCAGCCTTAATTCCGGCAGGAAGATTGACATCAAGATAGAGGCCATCTGTCGCAGAAAGCTTCAAAAGCGGCTTGCCTGGCACAGCTAAATCTCCCGGAGAGATCAAGCGTGCACTCAATGTTCCGTTAATTGGTGATCTCAGGTGACTATAACTCAATAGTGTCGCGATCTCTTTTTCCGCCTGACGCAGCTCACTGATCCCGGAGCGCAACATATCGACCCCGCTTTTGGTGCTCTGAATTTGTGCCTTCAACTGAGCAATTCCGGTAGTCTCCTTGTTGTACTGTTCGATTGACGCTCCTTTGACATCAAGGAGTTCTTTGGTTCGTTTATGGCTCTCAACGGCATCTTCGAGTGTTGTTTGTAATGCTTCAAGACTTCCCTGTTTTGCACTGATATCGTAGCCGAGGCTTGCACGTTTAAGTTTTAAAGATTCTTTTTTCGCCTGCAGCTCCCGGTCATCAATCTGGATCAGGGGATCGCCTTTTTTTACCTGATCCCCTTCCTGGGCAAAAATTTTCAGGACTCGGCCACTGATTTTTGTTGAAACCGTTGTGGAGATGTCGGAAGAGACAATTCCCATTGCCGGCAACGTCAGGGTTACCTGATGGGGTTGAATGGTGATTGCGTCGACAACGACCGGCAAGACGGCGGCAACTGGAGCCTGAACCAAAGCTTTTTTGCGCGTTTTCAGCAACATAACAGCGCCAACCGCAATCAGCAGGATAATCAGGATGGAAATGAGTTTGGTTTTCATTGGACAACTCCTGTCAAATCGTCACCGTAAAGGACAGCTTGCTGGCTGATCACCTGCCAGCGATCGACGTAGGTTTTATAGAGATTGGCTTCAGCATCAAAAACCTGAGCCTCAAAGCGTAAATATTCTTCTGTGGTCATCCGACCACTGCGATAAGCCACCTTGGCAACATCGAGAAGCCTTTGGTTGTTCGCCAGACTGGTTTGTGCCAGTGCCGTTGAATGATCAATCAGTGGAAGCTGAGCGTTAAGGGTTTGGGCTTTTGTTGTCAGGTCGATCCGGAGCTGGGCAAGTTGCTGCTTTTCGCGCCGCAGCTTGATTCTGGCCTGATCGATTGAAGTGCTCAAGCTACGATTAAATAACGGAATCGCAAGTTTAACGCCGATATAGTTATAGCTGCGATCAATAGAATGCCCGGTATTGTAGGCATCACCCGTATTTTCCGACAGAACACCCTCCAATTTGAGAGTTGGATAGTGTTGATCCCACGCCTGCTGTACCCCCTTTTCAGCTGCAGCGACACCAGCCTGCTGACGGGTAAGCTGAAGAAAATCACCACTTTCAACGGGACGCTTCAAAGTTAGAGGGACAGAATGTCCCAGCTTGATACCCGTTAGTTGCTCCAGTTGATTGGTCAATGCAATTGTTTGCCGCCTTAAATCGTTACGTTGTTTCTGCAGTTTATTAAGAGCTGTCTCCACCTTTAATAATTCCGATTCTGGGGTTCGTCCAATCTCGACAGCCAGTTGCAGATCATCGCGGGTTTTGCGTAAGGAGCTGAGGCGGGCATCAAGAGCTTTATTGAGCTGTTCATTGAAAGCAAGCGATGCATTAAGCGACACAACCGTTGCTTCTTTCGTCAGAAGCTTCAATTTGTGTCCGGTGCGGCTGGCTTGTTGCAGATGTTTCACTTTGTCAGCAAGGGTGTAAAGACTTTTAACAAACAATGGCATCTCAGCTTTTACGCCATAGCGTAAAATATCTTCGGAGAATGGAATCGAATCACCTCCGGCGATATTAACTTCTGTCGGGGCCATGGGTCGTAAATTGGTCGGTGAATTGAAGCTTGTATAACTCCCAAATGCGGAAATTTTTGGAAAAAGCTCCGCGCGTGCCTGGCTCAACTGAATCTCTGTGGCTTTAATCCCCAACGAACTTGCTTGGATGTCGGGTTGTTGCCCTGCAGCTTCCAGCAGAGTTGTCATAGTGGGTTCAACAGCCATCGTCGGAGAGCTATAAAGCAGACACAACAACACTATAGTCAGACAATATTGCAAAACTGTTCTCCCTTCATTTCTCTTTGTTTTCAAGATTGCTCCTGACAGCTTTTAGTAAATTAATGGTCGAATCAATTTCAACACGGGACAGCCCCCGATAGGCTTGATTCAGCAGATCAATGGAGTGGACTGTTATTTCTTCCCACACCTCTTCGGCCTGCGGAGTACAGACAATCCGATTAACCCGGCGATCGTGCTCATCGGCTTGCCGCACGACCCAGCCGTCCCGCTCCATGCGGTCGATCAACTTAACCGCTGAAGGGGGACTGATCGCCAGAAGTTCACAAAGCTCAGCCTGGGTTTGCGCTCCATCAGCCATAAGATGGGCAAGAAGCCGAAACTGGGTCGGACTAACCCCGGTTCCATCAAGACGCTGAGCCAAATTTCGCACAAAAACCTTGAGTGTCAGCTCACACTGAAAACCAAGACTTTTATAAGGATCAAATGTAGTCATAATAGTTTCCATAATTAATGATTAGCGTGCTAACTATATGCCCACAGATCAGTCGAGTCAATGGACAAACTTAACACGTATGAACAGGGCAGTTGCTTTATATGGGACAAGCTCTAATTAGCGAAAAATGAGAGTTTCTACCGGCACATATTCTGCAAAATGCCTCGGCAGAGGATGCAGACAGGGGACATTCTATGTCGCCCCTGTCACCATGTAGCCAATTGATCGAAAGTCTATTTTATCTGCGTGGGACAGCTGGTTGTTTCCGCATCAATAAACATCTGTTTATCGGTCTGGAGATCACGCCCCGCTGTTGTGAGGTAGTTTCCAACCATAACCCCGCTGGCACCGGCCATAAAAATTGCTGACTGAAAATCTCTCAGGTTGATACTGCGGCCACCACAGACGGTGATTTTTTTGTCAGGTAGCAGGTAGCGGAAAAGGCAGATAACGCGTAGACAATCCATTGGGGTCAAGTGCTGCTTTTCTGCCAAAGGTGTGCCGGCGACTGGATTCAGAAAGTTGAGCGGCACTGAATCTACATCCAGTTCTCGCAACGTCATCCCGAGCTCAACCCTTTGCTGCAGAGATTCCCCCAGACCGAAAAGTCCGCCACAGCAGACCTGCATGCCAGCTTCTTTCGCCACGACTATAGTGGAGACATCTTCTTCGTAGCTGTGCGTTGTACATATTTCCGGAAAAAACGAGCGTGCCGTTTCCAGGTTGTGGTGATAGGTGCCACAACCGGCTGAGCGCAGCGCATTTGCGCTTTCGCGATCAAGAATCCCGATTGATGCCGAGGGGGTAATTGTTGTCTCGCGCCGGATTGTTCGGATTGCGGTCAGTAGTTGCTCGAATTCATTGCCAGGGTTAATGCGCGTGCCGCTGGTGACAATGCCAAAGCACTGGCTTCCTTGTTTTTGAGCCTCGATCGCACCCGTCAAGATTTCATCCACCGATTTTAAGGGGTATGCCGCTATATCGGTTTGATTATGTATCGATTGCGCACAAAAACTGCAATTTTCTGAACAATAGCCAGATTTGGCATTGATGATTGAACAGAGCTTGATTTGATTCCCAAAATGATCTTCCTTGATCATTTGCGCACCAGCCATAAACGCTGTAAGCAGAGAGCCATTTGCAGTCAAAATCTGCATTGCCTGGTCAGCACTAAGAGGTTTGCCTGCTTTGATTTGGCCAACAAAAGAATGTGCAAGTTCGAGCATTTCAGCAATTCCTTTCAATTTATTGCGGCAGGTTATCGGTTCAGACAATGCTTGTCAACCGAGACAATTGGCGCGGTTGACAAGCCGATATCCAGTGTGCAATCTTTTGTGCCAACGTGGTTTTGAATTTGGAACCTTTTGTTTTCGGGATTTCTATGTTGCAACCTGTCGATTTACAGTTTGTTGGGTAGAGGGACATTCTATTTCGCCCAACGATAATGGTCTTGGAATGTACCTATAAATATTATATACTAATATTTGTCTGAGAAAGGAGATCACCTTATGCCAAAAAATACGAGCGTCACCCTTGGCCCTCATTTTGAAGATTTTGTTGGACAACAAGTCAACCGTGGTCACTACGGCTCTGTGAGCGAAACGATACGTGCAGGGCTGCGGTTACTGGAAGAAAGAGAAACCAAACTAAGTCTACTGCGCAAAGCTCTTACCGATGGAGAAAATAGTGGTTCCGCCAATTACTCTCTTGAGGGATTGATCCAGGAACTTGATGCAGAGCAGTTGAAGTAATGGCAACTTTCACCCTTACAGAAGCAGCCAAAAATGACATGAAAGGGATTGCCCGGTTCACACAAAGACACTGGGGGATTGAGCAAAGAAACAAATATCTGAAAATACTGGATAATAGTTTCCACCAACTTGCGGGCAATCCTGCCACAGGGAGGACATGCCATGAAATTAAAATCGGATACTACAAGTTCCCGATAGGTAGCCATGTAATTTTCTATCGTAAAAAGGGGGATCTAATAATTCAGATTGTTCGTGTTCTCCACAAAAGCATGGATATTGAAATTCAATTTTCCAAAAATTAAGGTATTCGTTAATATTACAACCTGGACGATACATACCAGAGATAAATAAACTGTCCCCGGAACTCACCTGATAAGCAAACAATTATCCACCGCACGAACGTGGGCAATATTTCAATCCGTCATCGGTTATTAAGAGGGGGATAAAATCATCTTCGCAATAAGCACTTTCGACAGCATCCCCATCTGCATCTTTTATAACCCAGTTACCGTGACACATCATTTGTATTTTTACTTCACTCTTCTTAACTATTTCACACTTAATATCTGAAAAATCGTGAAACCTTTCATCTGAAAATATAATTCCCTGGTGTCTATACATTTCAATTATTTTTTCAGCAATAGAATTTATAGGAGAGTGGGATATTTTATCTTCACAGCCATCACAAAGAACATTTCCTAGTACATCATAGTTCATCATATCTCATATTTGATAATCATTTTTGCGAACTTCACAGGATCTTTCGGAAACACGACTTCTTGCTCAGGTAAATCAGGCAGTTTGGAACTGTCATCGTTACAACCTGCAATAAAAAATACCAATAGCAGGAGGATGAGAACTTTGCTGATGTTGAATAGTTGTTTCATCGATGGCTCCTTAGTCTTTTATCTATTTCGTTATATGTAGCAGGGTAAAATCCAGAGGCTTTCTCGCTGAGTTGTGCATTGACCAATCGATTAAAAGAACTCATAATCCCTCCCTGAATTTAATTATGACTCAGTTATTTTGTTCTGTTTTTCCTTACAATAGTATTTATTTTTGTGTTTGCCTCTTCTGCCTGTTTTCCCCATTGTCGGATTTTCTGTAAAACAACTTCAGGGATCGAGAACTTGATAAAATCGCTCGGATCAGATTTGATCCGGCTTCGGTAATCTGTATTGCCCTGCTGTTGTACCCAGATATCAACACCATTATTTACCTTATCAATTATAAGAGAAAACGGTGAAAAATAGAGTTTTATATAGGCCAAGCGAGGTAAAATATCTTTGTGAAATTCAATATAATCGAGATCGGACATGGTTCCCCGTTTTCTGAACACATAATTTTTAGTCGCCATCCTGGCCTTGCGGTTGTATTTTCCGTCCAAGTTTGACGAATATCGCCTGTCCTGAAGCGGCCATTTCATCCACTTCTCATGGGTTCTGCCGAAAAAATGGGTAGCTGAAATTAGCATATATTTTTCTCCGGCCACTCCTTCTTCCGGGTATTTAATCGGCAGGGAACTATCTACATAAAGATAAAAAAAACAGTAAAAACGGGGTGCCCATTTCGGTCCCTTTTCGATTGCAAACTCGATGGCTTGCAAACCACCACTGGGTTCCGTACCCGGTGCCGGTGCAGGCAATCCAAAACGTTCGGCAAACGCTTTTGTATAAGCCGCTATCCGCATTTCCTGTAAAGGTAACTCCGGATAGGCTTGTGTCTCGGCGCAGACCGGTGAAGCCCAAGACAACAACATCAGAGTCATTACAGCTAAAACCATTTTGACTATTATTTGTTTTGGCATACTTTAATCCTTCCACAATAAAAACAGCCCATCTCCGGCACAGGAATAATTTCTGACCAGAAACGAGCTGATATTGATATATGAATTTCTTATTTGCATATCCCCCTCCAGGACAGCGTGCACTTTCATGAGACTACAACATGCTCAATCCTATCTGAGGTGGATTCAGTATGAAACTTTACGGTTCTATCCACAATAAAAAGGTAGATTTTCTTC
>JAMOPE010000353.1 GCA_027064785.1 Geobacteraceae bacterium | reverse complement strand
GGATTGTTCACCATCTGGGAGAGGGTAAAATTATCCTCGGTGAATTTTCAGGCGGGTTAAGTCAACGCAGCCAGAAACTTGCCGAAATGTTTCAAGCCGCCGGAATCACCTGTACCGCTGTCAGCGACCTGCGTCGCGCCCGCTGGGAAAAGCTAGTTTGGAATGTCCCGTTCAACGGTCTATGTGCTTTACTTGGAAAAGACGTCACCGATCTGCTGAACCATCCCCCCAGCAAAGAACTGGTGCGGGATCTGATGCTTGAAATCATCGCCGGAGCCAACGCTCAACCGCTGGAAGAGAAAATCGATGGCCCCGCCTTCAGCCAACAGATGATCTCCTTCACCGAGAATATGGATCACTATCGTCCCAGCATGATGATTGATCGTGAGGAAGGTCGTCCTCTGGAACTGGAAGCAATTTATGGGATTCCACTGAAGCAGGCAAAAGCTGTTGGAATCAACATGCCGAAGGTTGAGATGCTCCACACATTACTTGATTTTGGAGAAAGCCCCTCTAACAACATGAGCTGAAAAGGAGTCAGGACCTTGTCTTTACTTTTGCGGAACCTTAAAAAGGGAGTTATTCTGATCCTCATAGGAGTCTTTTTGTCCCCGGCTTATGGTGCATGTTCCGACCTCTTTAATCCTGATACCTTCTTAAAAGACCCTCAGATAAAAAAAGAACTGCCAAACGTAAGCAACGACAATATTGCCAAGGATGTTTTTTCAAAAACATCGAGCCAGTTCGGCCTCGCAAATGACAGTCTCTCCTTCTTTAATGCAATTTCTATGGGCGGCGTTTATGAGCAGGAGATGAACCTTCTTCTAAAGCTGCCGACAGCTCAGTGGAAAGAAACATTCGCCAATGGATGGAGCCCCTACAAAACCCAGTATGTAGAAGAAATAATCCGAGGAAATCCGGTAAAACTAACATCAAAAATTGCCGAAACAGGTGGCAATGTTATTACCTTCCTGAGTGCCATAGCAATATCTGCGGATATCGTCGCTGGTCTCAATGGTGATGATGCCGCAAAACTCAGTGCTGTCGCGGGAACAGAAAGCCTTGTCCGTGGCTATCTGATTGGTAAGTACGGGACACCCGGACTGGGATTGGCGATGATTCCTGTTGGAGCAATCTCGTACGCCTTGAACGCGTTCATAACAGCACGATATGATGAGTATTCAAACTACTGGTGGGAAGCTTATAGTGCCTATCTGAATAAAAAATATCCTAAATTAGCTCCCGAAAGGGATCAATATGGAGACATTCCAAAAGAAACAAAAAGCTGGATTGGCCTGACAACATACGAGAAGGAGGCGGGACTTAAAAAGCGCTTATACGAATTTTGGGATGATGCTGAAATTAACGCCAGGGATTACTACAAAGCACCGACGATATGGAACAAAGAGTCAACCCTCGCTTTTTCTTATTATCGTGACGCCTTTGCTGCACGGTATTTTAAAAGTTACATCTACGCCACATTAAAAACCTTCTATAAAAACGAAGCTGAAAAAGCAGAGGCATGGTCACGC